>NZ_JBDKXK010000061.1:0-26840 GCF_039710735.1 Cupriavidus sp. DL-D2
AAAACCGGAGGAGAGGCCGCGTCAACGCCCCAACCGCTCCAACAACCCCTTCAACACTCCCTGTTCCTCCGCCGACAACCCTGCAGCAATCCGCGCGTCATGCGCACAAACTGCTGCGGTCACGTCCTCCAGCGTCTGCCTTCCTGCGTCAGTCAACGCCAGCCCATACGCGCGCCGATCCGTTGCCGATGGCAAACGCTCCACGAGTCCCATCGATTCCAGCGCATCCACCAGCAACACTGCACCGGAACGTGCGATGCCAAGGATCTGCGCGAGGTCGGTCAGCTTCAATGCCGCATTGCGGCCAATGATCTGCAACGCAGAAAAACGCGGGGGCGTGATGTTCCACGCAGCGAGCGATGAAACGAAATCTTCGTAGACGCGAATCTGCGCACGGCGGATCGCATATCCGATCAGTGAATCGAGCACGCCGTAGTCCACATCGGGGACATGCGGTTCGAAGTGGCCGGTGTCAGGGTCGGGGGCCAGCGTCTCGCGCGGTTTGCGGGAAGAGGGCATGCGTCAGCGCACCATGAAGTAACGCAATTCCACGCGATCGGGAAAGCGTGCGCCGGAGGCGACGAAGAGATGCTGCATGAGCCATCGATACTGCGGCGCTGCAGTTTCAAAGCGCGGTGCCGTGCGGAAGTAGATCTCGGCCGGATCGACCTGTTCGCCACGATTCAGGCGCGCGATGACCGAGGCATGGCCGCTGCGCACCCCTGCATTGACGATGTAGATGCGCGCACCGTCATGCGTCTCCAGCACGTAGCGTGCCTCGATGTCGGCGGTGGTGACATCATCGCCACCCGCATGCCGGATCAACTGGAAATCTGCGCCACCCGGCACGACATGCCCGTTGAGGCGCGGTCCGCGCACGGTACCCGACAGGATCGGGATCACGCGGCGCTGGCCCAGTGGCGTGACGCCAACCTCGGTAGGGGGCGCCACCTGCAAGTTGAAGTCTGCAATGTGCTCCAGCGTCGGCGTGGCGATATCCGGCGTCATTTGAGCAGCTTCCAGTTACCGTTCTCGATGGTGAGCAGCACACGTCCGCGCTGATCGAAGCCGAAGTGATCCTGCGCGGTGTAGTTGAGCACGCCATGCGATACCACGATGTTGCGCTCGCTTTCCAGCGCATCCTTCAACGCCTTGCGGAACTCCGGCGTACCCGGCTTCGCCTTCTTCAACGCCACCGGCACGATACGCTGCAACACGAGACCGGCATCGTATGGATGCGCGCCGAACTGCGTGCGCGTCTCGGGACCATATTGCTTCTCATAGCGTGTCACATAGTCCATGCCCGGCTTCTTGACCTCGCTGCTCGCGGGCAGTTGCTCCGCCACGATCACGGGACCGGCCGGCAGGATTGCACCGTTCACAGCCTTGCCGCCGATGCGGATCAGGTCACGCGTGGCCGCGCCGTGCGTCTGGTAGATCGGACCCGTATAACCGCGCTCGCGCAACGTGGTGTGCGGCAGCGCGGCACCCGTTCCAGCACCCGCGATCAGTACGGCATCGGCGCGTGCCGACATCAGCTTCAGCACTTGCGCGGTCACGCTGGTGTCCGACCGCGCGTAACGCTCGGCCGCAATGACGCGGATGCCGTTGGTTTCGGCGGCAGCGGTGAACTCCTTGAGCCAGGTCTCGCCATAGGCATCGGCAAAGCCGATGAACGCCACGGTCTTCACGCCGTTGCCCTTGGCAGCGGTCGCTACGGCATCGGCCATCAGCCTGACCGGTTGCGCCAGGCGATACGTCCATGCGCCACGTCCCGGCTTCAGTTCGATGGGCGAGAACGCGAGCTGCACGGTCTGGCTCTCGTCGGCCACTTCGGAAATCGCGATCGAAGGCGCCACGGCCGACGATCCGAGGATGATGTCGACCTTGTCCTCGGAGACAAAGCGTCGCGCAATCTTCGTACCTTGTGTCGGGTCGGAGGCATCGTCCATGACGATGTAGCGGATCTTCTCGCCGCCGATGGTCTCGGGCAGGAACGGCATGGTGTTCTTCTGCGGAATGCCGAGCGAAGCCGATGGGCCGGTGGACGCAATGCTGACGCCAACGGTCACGTCGGCCAGGGCGGCACCGCTGACGATGCTCAATGCAGCGAGGGCAATGCAGGCACGGGGAATGCGGAACTGGGGCATGGTTGTCTCTCCGTTTCTTATGGGAATGAGCTAGGGGCGAGGCGTCTGCAACTGCTGCTGCCCAAAGCCTGCCAGCGTCTTGTAGCGCTGGGAGATGGCTTCAAGCTCGCTGCGTGGAATCACATCGTCGATATTGGAAAAGCCCTGCGGCGCGCGCACTTCGGCAAGCTGCATCACCTGCTCGGGACCGTTCATGCGATTGCGCAGCACGATGCCGGCCGTGCGCGGCAACCGCTCGGCCTCGTACTCACGCAGGGCATAGCCGATATCGCGCTCGCCCAGCAGACAATCCAGCAGATAGCGGGCATCGACGATGGCCTGCGCGCTGCCATTCGAGCCAATCGGATACATCGGATGCGCGGCGTCGCCCAGCAGCGTGACGCGGCCAAACGTCCAGCGCGGCAGCGGGTCCTTGTCGACCATCGGGAATTCGTAGATGGCTCCCGCGCCGTCGATCAGCGCGGGAATATCGATCCAGTCCCAGCGCCACTGTTCGAACGCGGCGCGGAACACGGACTTGTCGACTTCGCGGTTCCAGTCACTGCGCGGCGGCGAATCGGGATAGTCATCGGGCACGCGCAATTCGGCAATCCAGTTGATGCGCGAGCGACCCTGTGCGTGCAGGGGTGCAGAGATGGGATAGGCCACGAACTTCTGGTCCTGATGACCGGCCATGAACATCGAGCGGCCATCGAGATACGGTGCCGCATCGGTGGTGGCACGCCACAGCAAGCGACGCGAGAACTGCGGGGTATCGCCCGTGGGATAGAAGTGCCGCCGCACTGCGGAATGAATGCCGTCGGCACCGACCAGCACATCCGCCTCTGCTTCCACCAGCGCGTTGTCACTGCGACGGCGCAGCGTGAATCGGGCGGGCGCGTTCGATGTACCACCCGTGTCGACAATGGACTCCAGCGCATGCCCGGTATGCATGCGATCTACACCAAGCCGCTCCCGCGCGGTCTGGTAGAGCAGCATCTGGAATTCGCCACGATGCACGGAGAACTGCGGCCAGTCGTAACCCGCCGCACGCCCGCGCGGTTCATGCCAGATGCGTTGCCCGAGCTTGTTGTAGTAGGAGAGCGAAGACGTTTCGATGGCAATCTGCGCGAGCGCATCCTGCAGACCCAGCGCAGAGAGTTCGCGCACGGCATGCGGCAACAGGTTGATGCCGACGCCCAGCGGACGCAATGACTCGCTGGCTTCATACACCTCGACATCGAGCCCATGGCGATGACAGAGCAGGGCGAGCGTCAGCCCGCCAATGCCGCCGCCGGCAATTGCAATCTTCATATGTCTCCTCCGCGATTTTGACCCGCAGATTCTTGATTAGCTCGCGGTGTGCTCCCCTCTCCCGCTTGCGGGAGAGGGGCGGGGGTGAGGGCCGGCCGCGCGAATTGCGACGTGGTTGGCAAGCAGAACCTCCAGCCCTCACCCCCAACCCCTCTCCCAGGGGGAGAGGGGAGCAACTACCCTGCCGCTGAATTGTTCTACTGTATAACTAATTACTCGCGGAGAGAGTTAGCGATTTCCCTGACTGGCTGGCCGATATGTCACGTGCCCAGCAACGCACCGGCAATGCGCTCGGCGGTATTGATCGAATCGGTCAGTCCCAGATGTCCATGGCCCACGGCGAGCCAGAGGTGACGCTGACCCGGCGCCGCGCCAATCACCGGCACCGAGTCGGGCATGCAGGGACGATGGCCCATCCACGTTGTCACGGAACGACCATCCAGTCCATGGAACGTCTCGCGTGCAATGCGTTCGAGGATCGCGGATCGGCGGGGATCGGGCGGACGCTTCAATCCCGCAAACTCCACGGTGCCGCCCACGCGCAATCCGCCTTCCATCGGCGTGACAAAGATCTTCTGATCGGTCAGCACGACGGTGCGCGAAACGACATCGCGCGCACCCGTGAACTGAACGTGATAGCCACGCTGGCTTTCGAGATGCAGCCGCACGCCAAGCGGATCAAGCAGCTTGCGCGACCATGCACCGGCAGCCACCACCACATGATCGAAGGTGTGCGTACCCCTCGTACCCGTGACGGTCCAGCGTTCGCCGTCGCGTTGCAGCGTTTGAACGTCGTCACGCAGGAAGTCTCCGCCACGGTTGATGAACGCGGCGGCAATGGCTTGCGTGTAACGCGCGGGATTGAGGATCGTGGCGTGATCGGCCAGGTAGATGGCGGATTGATAGTGTGGCGCAACACCGGGTTCCAGCGCGTCGATGCCCGCACGGTCGAGCCGCTCGAAACGGAACCCGAAGCGCTCACGCAACTGCCACGCCGCGTTGTCATCGGCCAGCGCCTGCGCATCGCGATACAGATGCAGATGGCCGCGCCGCAGGAAGAGTTCCGGCACGCCCACTTCGCGCGTGAGCGCCTCGTGCTTGTCGATGGACCCAGCGTGCAGCGCGGCGAGCGTGCTGGCCGCCTGCTCCACGCGATCCGGCGAAGCGGACAGCACGAAGCGTGTCAGCCACGACGCCGCCGCAGGCAGATAGCCGAGCCGCAAATGCAATGGGCTATCGGGATCGACCAGCATCTTCGGCACCGACGCCAAGACGCCGGGCATCGCCAGTGGGGCAATGGAACTGACGCTGATCGCACCGGAGTTGCCAAAGCTGCAACCGCTGGCCGGACCTTCGCGATCGATCAGCGTCACGGCGGCACCGCGCTTGCGCAGCGTCAGCGCAATGCAACTGCCGACGATGCCGGCACCAATCACCGCGACGCGCACGGCGGAATTATCAGAGGAGGGAGTGGGAGCGCTCATGGCGCGAAACGGTACTGCCGATTGCGCCGCAGGGCAAGAGGGCGCGCCAGGATGGTGCATGGACAATCGGATAGAGAGACGGAGTGAGATCTTTCTGAAAGGCTCGTCGCAGGGCCTACTTGCAGAGTTGTCTCATGGATTCCGCGGACCATGAGTGCTCCAATTTTCGCTTCACTGGCTGTGTAGGGGTTGGATCGTGAAGTGGGAGCAGTTTGAACGGATTTTCTCGGAACCCCGGGTCTCGCGCTATCGGGCGAGATGTCACGGGGATGAAGGGTTCGCAATGGTGGCGTATCGGCAGAATGTGTTGTTGTCGGAGGCGTTGACGCCTTTCCTTGGGACCGTGGAGGTCGCCTTGCGCAATGCGGTTCATCAGCAGTTGTCCCGGCACTATGGGCGCCGTGACTGGTGGAACGCCTGGCGGGGTGACAACAGATTTGCGCGGTTGACTTCAGACGTGGCCGATGTGCGGGTGCGCCTACAGCGACGGCGTGAGACACCACATCCGGACAAGATCGTTGCCGAACTGACGTTCGGCTTCTGGACCACGTTATTCAATGCTGAGTATCAGGAGGAACTGTGGTCAGCCTTGCGCTTCGTCTTTCCGCACTGCCCAAAGGAGAAGCGGAAACGTTCAATCATTTCCTCTGTACTGAACCGGCTGCGGTACCTCCGCAATCGCACCTTCCACCACGAACCGATTCTATGGGAGAAGGGGAATGCCATTGCGCTGCATGGCGATGGACTGGAAATGCTGATGTGGATACATGGCGATCTCTATCCGTGGCTGGCAAGGATCAATCGCGTATCGATGGTATGGGACGAGTGGGAGACGTTGCGTGCCAGCATGCAGCAAACGGCGACGCGTGACGGTCGCCACGCAAAGGTGGCATCGGGGAGGAAAAACGTAGGTGCCCAAAAAAATGTTGGCCCGCACAAGGCGGGCCAATCGACCTAGAGTCATCACCGGCATATGCATCCGGGAGAGGACAGATTAGGGCAGTGACGCGATTGTGCATGAGTCGATCCGTCATCGCAACGGTGCCAGATCAAACACGACAAAAAAATTCCCCGCTTCGCCAGCACTGGCGGGGCGGGGGAAGCAGAGCACCCTGCGTGCCGAAACAGGGTCAGAAGACGTGTTTGATGCCGACCATTGCGCCGAGCTGCGAGGCGCCGGCCACGGGTGAGGCGCCGGTGGATGCGCTGTCCACTGAGAGGGCGAGGTTGCCGCTGTTGTTGATGTAGCCGAGCGTCGAGTAGACCGATGTGCGCTTGGAGAACGCGTAGCTGGCGCGTACCGCACCTAGCCAGGCGCGGTCCGAGCTGTGGCGATAGTCGAGGTAGAACGCCTCGCCAGACAGCGTGATTTGCGGCGTGATGTCGTAGGCCAGCCCCGCGTAGTACATATTGCTGCGCGGTGTGGCGAGCGCGCCGTTGCGGCGGGCAAGTATGCCGGCGCCGACCTTGGCATGGCCGACGAGCATGTAGCCGCCGAGCGTGGCGCGATCATCCTTCAACTCGCTCGACGTCAGACCGCCGAATGCACCGGGGCCGCCGCGCAGGGAATCGTACGCGCCCAGAATGCCCCACCAGTTGGTTTCATAGCCGAGCATCGCCGACCATTCGCGGCACGCGGATTTGTCCGCGGCGTTCTCTCCGGCGCAGTTCGTGCCGGACGGGCTCGGTCCCGCGTTCACGCTATCGCGTCCGAAGCTGTAGGTGGCGCCCACCGTGAAGCCGCCGAACTTGCCCTTGTAGGCAATGGCGTTGTCTGCGCGGGCGTTGGGCAGGTAGTTGTCGAGCGAGCTGGAGCCGTAGGCGTTGGGTCCGAGAATGTCGGTGTCGAGCATGGCCCAGAACATCATCGTGTACTGGCGGCCCAGGCTCACCTGTCCCCAGTTGCCGCTCAACCCTACCCATGCTTGCCGGCCGAACAGTCGTCCACCTTGGTTCGTCACGCCGCTGTCGGGCGCGAAGCCCGATTCGAGTACGAAATTGGCCTTGAGGCCGCTGCCCAGGTCCTCGGTGCCACGCAGGCCCCAGCGTGACGGTACGGTGCCGCTCAGGTTGGCCATCTTCACCACGGAATTGCTGGCCGTGCCGACGTGATTCAGATACTCGATGCCGGTATCCACGACGCCATAGAGCGTCACGGACTGGGCCTGTGCGATGGCGGGCAAGCCAAGCGCGATGGACAACGCCAGGTGGCGCAGTTTCATTTCTCTCTCCTCCGTTGATTTTTTTCTGGATGAATCGATCGGTTGCTACATGCCGCGTGCCTTCAGTTGCGCATCGAGACGCGGATAGACGCGTCGCGCATTGCCTTCGAAAATCAGATGACGGTCCTCGTCGGACAGTGCGGCGTGGTCGATATAGCGGCGCGTGTCGTCGTAGTAGTGACCGGTCTCGGGATCGATGCCACGCACCGCGCCAATCATTTCCGAGGCGAACAGCACGTTGCGCACCGGGATCACGCGCGTCAGCAGATCGATGCCGGGCTGGTGGTAGACGCAGGTATCGAAGAACACGTTGTTCAGCAAGTGATCCTGCAGCGGTGGCAGCTTGAGTTCCTGCGCCAGCCCACGGAAGCGGCCCCAGTGATAGGGCACCGCGCCGCCCCCATGCGGAATCACGAACTTCAGCGAGGGAAAGCGCTGGAACAGGTTGCTGGTCAGCACCTGCATGAACGCTGTGGTATCGGCGTTCAGGTAGTGCGCCCCTGTGGTGTGGAAGCACGCGTTGCAACTCGTGCTGACGTGGATCATTGCGGGCACGTCCAGTTCCACCATCTTTTCGTAGATCGGGAACCAGTACGGGTCAGAAAGCGGTGGCGAGGTCCAGTGTCCGCCAGACGGATCGGGGTTCAGATTCACGCCGACGAATCCGTATTCACGCACACAGCGTTCGAGTTCGGCCACGCATGTGCGCGTATCCACACCGGGCGACTGCGGCAGCATGGCCGCACCCACGAAATGCTTGGGATATAGCTGCGCCACGCGATGGCAGAGCATGTTGCAGATGGCCGCCCATGTGGCGCTGGTTTCTGCATTGCCGATGTGGTGTGCCATGAACGAGGCGCGCGGCGAAAAGATCGTCAGGTCCGCGCCGCGCTCGCGCATCAGACGTAGCTGGTTGCCTTCGATAGCGTCGCGCAGTTCATCGTCGCAGATGCGCAGGTCGTCGATGGAAGGCGCGAGCTCCGGCGCAGTCAGGCTGGCGATCTGGCGTTGGCGCCAGGCTTCGAGGGAGGCAGGGGCCGTAGTGAAATGGCCGTGGCAATCGATGATCATGAACAGGTGTCAGTCAGGCCAGACGCTGGATGGCACCAGCACCTCGCCGCGCATGATGGGACGCGCCGTACGGACCAGCGCGCTGCGGAGAATCGTTCCGGGACGCGCCGGATCGGTTTCGAGTTCGACGGTGAAGGCGCCGGTGGGATGCTCCACGCCTAGCGTATGGATCGGGCCGGCGTCGATCACGGCGACACCTTCGGCGACGGTGCCGGGCAACACGCATGCGGTGCCGACCGTGATTGCTGCCAGCACACCAATCGCGTCGTGACAGACGCGCGGGATAAAGCAGCGCGTGGCCAGGCTGCCGCCATCGCGCGGCGATGCGATCAGGCACATCTTCGGATAGTTCTTGCTGGCGACGTTGCCGAGTCCCATGGCTTCGCCCGCCACGATCCGCAACGCTTCGATGCGTTGCTTCAAGACCGTATCGGCATTGAGATCGGCCACGGCCTCGCGCGCGGTGCGATCCAGATCGGCGGCGCGGATCAGCACCATCGGCATACCGTTGTCGATCAGCGTGGCGGTCACGCTGAAGGGCTTGCCGCTGTGCGGATCGGGGATCGTCAGCGTATCGATGGCGTTGCCAGTGGGCAGCATCGCGCGGCAGACAGAACCAGCGGTATCGAGGAAGTCGATCACGATGGGCGCAGCAGTGCCGGGCACGCCGTCGATGCGCGCATCGCCACCGAAACGTGGCTTGCCTTGCGGCGTCTGCATCGTGATATCGCAAAGCATGCCCGTGTTGCGTGTGTGGACGCGGGCACGCGTGACATCGCCCTGCGGCGTGATGAGGCCGCGCTCGATGGCGAAGGGCAGCACGGCGGCCAGCATGTTGCCGCAGTTGGGCGTGGTATCTACGGTGTCGCCATTCGGCTGTAGCTGCGCGAACGTGAAGTCGAGATCGGCATGCCCCGGCGTGCCGCGCGAGACGATACCGGCCTTGCTGGTCAGCGGATGCGCGCCGCCGAGTCCATCGATCTGTCGGGGATCGGGACTGCCCATCGCGGCCAGCAACACGCGGTCGCGCGTGGCAATGTCCTGCGGCAGATCGCTGGCCAGAAAGAATGGTCCGCGCGACGTGCCACCCCGCATCAGGGTGCAGGAAATGGCGCGCAGATCGGATTCTCGGCAGGGCGTCATGGCGTGGTGCAAGGTCGTTCAGTGCTCGCAAGTATCAGCGGCGGCTACAAATCCTTGGTTGCGATGTCGCGGGACAATTGTTCTAATCTGCTTATCGCGGGGACAAGAACAGAACGAGAAAGTGAACGACATGGAGACAGTCAGCCTGCATCACCTTCACGTCTTTGCCGGTGTGGCAGCGGCCGGCGGCGTGCGCCGCTCGTCTGAAACGCTGCATCGGGCATCGTCCGCCATTGCGCGTTCGGTGGCTGCGCTGGAGCAGACGCTTGGCGTGGCGCTGTTCGAGCGCAAGGGGCGCGGCATGTTGCTGACGCGCGCCGGAGAGATCGTGCTGGAGCGGGCGCGCCATATCGAGGCGGCGTTGCGCGAGGTGCGCGAGGAAGCCGTGCGGCTGCGCACGCGTCCCGGCGTCACGGTGGCGAGTCTGGAAGCACTGCACAACGAGCGCCGGCTCGAAGTGGCGGCACTGCTGGCCGAAGTCCATCACATGCCCAGCGTTGCGGCGTCCATCGACGTCTCGCAATCGGCGGTCAGTCAGGCGATATCGCGTCTTGAAGATGCACTGGGCCAGCCGATTTTCACACGCACGGCGCGCGGCATGGTGCCGACCGACGTGGGAAGCCGCTGGGTGGTGCGCTTCGAGCGTGCGCTGGCGGATCTGCGTCACATTCGCGCCGATATCGCCGCGTTGCAGGGGGTGCTCGTAGGCGCTGTCACCATCGGCGCGTTGCCGCTGGGCCGTACGTTGCTGCTGCCGATGGCGATTGCCGATGTACATAGTCGCCACCCGCGCCTGTCCTTCGAGACCCTGGAAAGTCCCTATGAGGAACTGACAGCGGGCCTGCTCAGTGGACGTATCGATTTCATTCTCGGCGCACTACGTCCGCATCCGTCACAGGGGCTTGCCACGGAAGTGCTGTTTGCCGACCGCATCGCGCTGATCGCGCGCGCAGCGCATCCGCTTGCGGGAAAGAAGCGGCTCAAGCTGGAGCAACTCGCGCCATTTCCATGGGTGCTGTCACGTGCCGCATCGCCGTCGCGGCAGGCGCTCGATGGCGTGTTCGCCTCGCGCGGGCTTGCGCTGCCGCAGCCGTTGGTGGAAACCGGCGATCTGGCGCTGGTACGCGGTCTATTGCTGCAGGGCGATATGGTGACCGCGCTGTCCGCACACCAGTTGCGTCACGAGATCGACGCAGGATGGCTGCGCGAGCTGGATCTGCCCCTGCGCGACACCACGCGCAGCATCGGTATCACCACGCGCGCCGGTGCGCGGCTCTCGCCGGGTGCCGATGCCCTGATCGCCGCGCTGCGACAGGCGAGCCAATCCATGGAAACCCCATCCGATAAGTAAAAGGCAACGCAGCGCGCCCCACAAAGCAATACTGCGAATCCTGCCAAAACGTAGACTGCCGTTGCCATGTGCAAGGGGGTGCATGGCCGGCCGCGCTCGCGGCGATTAGCGATGTGATAACGAGATTCCGCTGCGTACGGCGCCGCGGAACGCCAGGAGACGGCACCATGACAACCCAACGGCTCGATATTCGAGAGCATATCAACGAACGAAAGATGTCCGGCTACCAGTGGCTGCTGCTGGTGCTGTGCTTTTTGATTGTGGCCACCGATGGCATCGACGTGGCGATCATGGGCTTTCTGGCACCGGACATCACCCGCGAATGGGGGATCTCGAAAGCGGCCTTCGGTCTGGTGATGAGCGCGGCACCGCTCGGTCTCGCAGCCGGTGCGCTGATGGTGGGACCGCTGTCCGACCGCTTTGGCCGCAAGAAGCTGCTGCTGGTATCCATCTTCCTGTTCGGCCTGTTCAACCTGCTGTGTGCTTTCGCGGATAGCGTGGCCACGCTGTCGCTGCTGCGCTTTCTGACGGGCCTGGGCCTGGGTGCTGCCATGCCCAGCACCACGACGCTGTTGTCCGAGTATGTGCCCGAGCGTTCGCGCAGCATGTTGCTGGCCACGATGTTCACGGGTTTCAACCTCGGTTCGGCACTGGTGGGTTTTGGTGCCGCCGCGATTCTTCCGCATCATGGCTGGCGCGCAGTGCTGATCGTGGGCGGTGCGATTCCGCTGATCTGCCTGCCGTTCTACATGCTGCTGATTCCGGAGTCGGTGCGTTACATGGTGGTGCGCAACGCGTCGCCGGATCGTATCGCCCGCACGCTGCGTCGCGTAGTGGGCAGCAATATTGCCGATGGCACCACGTTCACGCTCAGCGAGCCGCCGGTGTCTGGCAAGCAGCCGGTGCGCACGCTGCTGTCGTCGGGCTTCCGCAGCATGACGCTGGCGTTGTGGGCCACGTATTTCATGGGCCTGCTGGTGATCTATCTGCTGAGTGGATGGCTGCCCACGCTGATCAAGGATGCCGGCCTGCCGATCGAGCGCGCGGCCAATCTCACGGCGTTGTTCCAGTTGGGCGGCACCGTTGGTGCGCTCGTGGTGGGTTACTGCATGGACCGCTTCGCACCGAACCGCGTGATCGGCGTATCGTATGTGATGGGGGCGGTGTTTATCCTGCTGCTGGCATCGGGCAGCGTCACATCGTCGATGTTCGCCGCATACGTGCTGCTGGCGGGCTTCTGCATGAGCGGTGCGCAAACCGGTCTCAACGCCTTCGCACCGCAGTGCTATCCCACGCCGGTGCGCGCCACGGGTGTGAGCTGGATGCTCGGCATCGGTCGCTTTGGCAGCATTACCGGTTCGATGGCAGGCGGCGTGCTGTTGTCGATGGGATGGACGTTCAGTGCCGTGATTGCCGTGCTGGCCATTCCCGCCACGCTCGCAGCCATCTCCATTGTTTCGACCCGGAAGGCACAACCGCATCCGGTCACGGCTTGAAGTTGTTACGGTAGAAAAGACATGGCAAGGATTATCGGCGCGATCGCGTCATCCCATACGCCCACCATCGGCTTCGCGCTCGATGCGGGCAAGCAGCAGGACCCCGCGTGGGCGCCGATTTTCGCGGCCTATGCGCCAGTCAGCGAATGGCTGGCGCAGAAGCAGCCCGACGTATTGCTGGTGATCTACAACGATCACGTCACGTCGTTTTTCTTCGATCACTACTCGGCGTTTGCACTCGGCATCGGCGAACAGTACGAAGCCGCTGACGAAGGCGGCGGCCGGCGTGCACTACCGCCGGCGCGCGGACACGTTGCGCTGGCGCGGCATGTCGGCGCATCGCTCGTGGCCGATGAGTTCGACATGTCGTTCTTCCAGGACAAGGCGCTGGACCACGGATGCTTCTCGCCGATGTCGGTGATGCTGCCGCACGACGGCGAATGGCCGGTCAAGATCCTGCCGTTGCAAGTCGGTGTGCTGCAGTTCCCGGCACCGTCCGCGCGACGCTGCTTCAAGCTCGGCCAGGCCATCCGTCGCGCGGTGGAGAGCTTTCCCGAGGATCTCAAGGTGGCGGTGGTGGCAACCGGTGGCTTGTCGCATCAGGTGCATGGCGAGCGCGCGGGCTTCAACAACACCGCGTGGGATCACGAATTTCTCGACCGCTTCGAGCGCGAGCCCGAGACGCTGCTCGACATCACGCATGCCGAGTTTGCCAAGCGCGGTGGTTTCGAGAGCGCCGAGGTCGTGATGTGGATGGTGATGCGCGGTGCGATGGGCCAACACGTGCGATGCCTGCATCGTGACTACTACCTGCCGTCGATGACCGGTATTGCGGTGGCGGTGTACGAGGATGCGGAGACCGAAGACGATGCAGCGATTGCCGATCGCGCAGCAATCCAGCGCGAACACATCGGTCATCAATTGAAGGGCATCGAGGCGCTGGAAGGCACGTACCCATTCACGCTGGAGACCAGCGTGCGCGCGTATCGCATCAATCGATATCTGCATCAACTGATCGATCCCGATTTCCGCGAGCGCTTCCGCAATGAGCCCGTTGCCACGTATGAAGACGCTGCACTGACCGATGAGGAACGCGATCTCATCACGCGGCGCGACTGGCGCGGCATGATTCATTACGGTGTCATCTTCTTCCTGCTGGAGAAGCTCGGTGCCGTCAGCGGTGTGTCGAACCTGCACATCTATGCGGCCATGCGCGGACAGTCGCTGGAAGATTTCCAGAAGACGCGTAACGCGCCCGGTGCGCTGTATTCGGTGGCGGGTGGGCAGGTGAGCGGCAGCTTCTCGCAAGGAAAGACCTGAACGCTTCTTGTGACGAGATGACATGCAGGTCACTTGAAGTTTGAGAAATCGGCGCCATATACGGCGCTGTTTTCTTTTCCACTCTGCACTCGCCCCCGCATGTACACGAAAGGCACTTCCGTCGAACTTCAGTTTTCTCCGCAACGCCTGAACGATGGCGCTGGCGATCCGTATTGGGTCGATCTCTCGCTGGAGGAAGCCCAGGCCCTGCTGGAGCGCCTGCAAAGCCATCTGGCACGCGCCACCGAAGGCACCGCTGCACCGCTCGTCTTCAGCCTCGAAGATCCGGCAGGCGACAAGGCCGTGAGCAGCGCAGGCAACACGGCGCAAAGCGAAGCGCCCGCCGTCGAGACCGAATTCAAGCAGTGGGTGTGCATCATCTGCGGCTGGGTCTACGACGAAGCCGCAGGCTGGCCCGAGGATGGCATCGCACCCGGCACGCGCTGGGAAGACATCCCCAACGACTGGCGCTGCCCGGAGTGCGATGTCGGCAAGGAAGACTTCGCGATGGTGGAGTTCTGAGCGCTTAAGCGTCTTTCTTCAATCGATAAGCCAGTTGTGGCCGCGTGATGCCGAGCATGCGCGCGGCCGACGACAGGTTGCCGCGCGTGGTTGTCATGGCAAGTTGCATCAGCTTTGCCTCGATCTGCGGCAACGATAGCCCCTGGTTCAGCAGTCGCTCGATCTGCGCATCGGTATCCTCTCCGGCATCCGGGCAGTCTGCGCCGGCCTGCTGGCTCGCGAACAGGTGTGGCACATCGATCATGCCCGTGGGCGACGCCAGCAGCACGCCACGCTCGATCATGTTTTCGAGTTCGCGGATATTGCCGGGCCACGGATATTGCGTGAGCGCGTCGCGTGCGCGGCCCGTCAGGCCGCGCACCTGCTTCTGATAGCGCGCGTTGAAACGCGTGATGAACGCCTGTGCCAGTTCCGGAATATCGTCCTTGCGCTCGCGTAATGCGGGGATCGACACGGGATACGTACTGATCCGATAGAACAGGTCTGCGCGAAACTGCCCCAGCTTGATCGCCTGTGCCAGGTTCACGTTGGTCGCAGCAATCAGCCGTACGTTGACCTTGCGTGCCTCGACCCCGCCCAGTCGTTCCACCTCGTTGTTTTGCAACACGCGCAGCAGTTTGACCTGCGCGGCGAGTGGCAGGTCGCCGATCTCATCGAGAAAGAGCGTGCCGCCATGCGCGCGCTCGAAGCGTCCCGGACGCGATTGCTGCGCACCGGTGTAGGCGCCTTTCTCCACGCCAAACAGTTCGGATTCGATCAGTTCATGCGGAATCGCCGCGCAGTTGACCGCAATGAATGGCTGCTCGCGACGCGGTCCGTTGTCGTGCAGCCAGCGCGCGAACATCTCCTTGCCCGCGCCGGTTTCGCCAGTCAACAGCACGGTGATGTGGCTGTCGGCAGCGGCTGACAACAACGCGAATGCCTCGCGGAATGCAGGAGACTGGCCGATCAGGTTGCCCTGGTTGGCCCCGCACAGCGTTTCGCGCAACGTGCTGACTTCCTGCTGCAGCGAGAGCAGGTCGCTGATGACGGAATCGGGTTCGAAGTATTTCAGATACTCGGCGTCGTCCCATGCCTCGGCAGGCTTGCCGACAATGCGGCACTGTTCATCGCCACGCCGCGCGCACTCGGTTTCCTTGTAGATGACCAACCGGTCCATGAAGGTACTCGAATAGCCCGATGCGTAGCCAAGCTGCACCCAGCAGCCGGCCTCTTCGCGGGCGAGTTCTTCATTGAACGGCGCTTCGCCTTCCCACGAATCCTTCCAGAGAAACTCGCCGTAGAAGTGGCCGGTGTCGCGATCCACCTCCAGTCGCACGGGTTCCACGCGCGTGACGCCTTCGAGCATATGCAACTGCGGACCCCACAGGAATGCCTCGTGCGGTGAACTCGCGAGTTCTTCCTTGCGTTCGCGCTTGACCATCTCGGCGTCGCGCATGCCTTGCGCGTAGCCCATGCGGATCAGCAGGCCCTTGCCGCGCTCCAGTCCAAGGGTGTCAAGGATCTCGCGGCGCAGATAGCTCAGCGCTTCCGTATGCATCAGCACCATGCGCGATTCGCCCAGGCGGATCTGCGCGGCCTTGGCGTCGATGGTCAGCAGGGAGGCCAGATCGAAAAGATCCGGTCCCGCGTGAGGCGCGTCAGGGGTGTCTTGCGACGGTTGTTCGGGCTGCCTGGGGGGCGGCTTTGGGGGCGTTGTCATCCTCTCACTCCGGAGTACCTGCGGGCGTTTTCTCATGAAACGCCTCGTTGTTTCGCAAGCCTAGCATGCGCCTTTCTATCGCCGCATCGGGGCAAATGCGGCCCCTCGCACGCATGTTGCGACGCAGCGAACGCCGATTTGATCATTTGATGAAATCGGCCCTGATCACCTCATCAAATGATCAAGCCGCCTTGTCGCCCGGCATCGCAAGGAATCGGCCGCAAAGCCTTGTGCCACAACGCTTCCCGTCAGCTGGCACGCCGCTCGCTATAGGTCCTGCACAAGACTTCAAAAAAAATGCGCCGCCAAACGGCGCGTGCAACGCAACCGGAGCGAGACATGCCCCTTTCCCTCAAGGACCAGCGCTATGTGCGTGTGGTCGAGCGCGACGAGCGCTGGGTCGAGTTCGAATTTTCGATTGGTGACCCGGCCATCTTCGTGGAGCTGGTGATGCCGCCCGCGCACTTCCAGCAGTTCTGCGTCGATCAGTCTGCGCAAACACTGCCCGCCCCGTCAGATCGTATTTGAAGCCCACAAGAACACCAGGAGACAGCCATGCAAATCGATATCCGGACCGACAGCAGCGTCAGTCCGATCCGGCAAACCTTCGCCCATATTGCGCGGCGACTCGGTGCTGACAAGCCAGCCACGCGCTATCAAGAGGCCATGTTCGACCTGCAGCCGGTGACGAGCTTTCACTATCGTCCGCTCTGGCAACCGCAGTACGAACTCTACGATGCACGCCGCACCCGCGTGGTCATGCAGGACTGGTACGCGCTGAAGGACCCCCGTCAGTACTTCTATGGTGCCTACGTCAACGCGCGTGCCCGTCAGCAGGATGCGATGGAGAAGAACTTCGAGTTCGTCGAGAAGCGCGGATTGCTGGGCGCGCTGCCTGCAGACGTGCGAGACGTGCTGATGACGGGTGTCGTGCCGCTGCGCCATCTGGAGTGGGCGGCGAACATGAACAACGCCGCGATTACCGCGTACGGCTTTGGCTCGGCCATCACGCAGGCGGCGATGTTCCATACGATGGATCGCCTCGGCATCGCGCAGTATCTGACGCGCCTGGGACTGGTGATCGGCGACAAGGAGGCCGTGGAGCAGGCCAAGACGGCCTGGATGGAAGACATGACGTGGCAGCCGCTGCGCCACGCCTCGGAAGACCTGCTCGTGCGCGATGACTGGTTCGAACTGCATGTGGCGCAGAACCTTGTACTTGATGGTCTCGTTTATCCACTCGTGTACCAGCAGTTCGATCGCTACCGCTCGGCCACCAACCCGGCCTTCTCGCTGGTGACGGATTTCATGGCGGTCTGGTATGCGGAGTCCACACGCTGGGTGGACGCCACGGTCAAGACGGCCGCGCAGGAAAGCCCGGAGAACGCTGCCGTCATCGCAGGGTTCGCGTTCGAATGGCTCGATCGATTCACGCACGCGCTGCGGCCCTTGTCGTTGCGGTTGTTCGGCTCGGATGGCGAGGCCGAACTGGCGAGCGCCGTCGATGCGCTGAACAAGCGCCTGTCCGGCCTCGGCCTAACCCGCCAGTCCGAATCGGGAGACCACCATGAGTAACGCACCTGTATTCATCGCCCTGCAAGCCACCGAGGACATGCGCGCCGTGATCGACGCCATCGTAGAGGACAACCCGCACGCCACGGTGCATCGCTACCCCGCCATGGTGAAGATCGACGCCCCGGGTCGACTGTCCATCCATCGCGCCAGCGTGGAAGAACGCATTGGCCGCGCGTGGGATCTGCAGGAACTGCAACTCGGCCTGATCTCGCTGGCCGGCAATATCGACGAAACCGAAGACGCATTCGTGCTCGCGTGGCACTGAGCGCGCACTGCGCAGGAGACAGACCATGACCACCACTACCGCCACCGCAGCGGCCGCACGGGCAGCCGTCAAGCCGAAGCTGTCGATCCGTGAGAAATACGCGATCCTGACGCGCGACCTGGGATGGGACACCACCTACCAGCCGATGGACCGCGTGTTCCCGCACGACAAGTTCGAAGGCATCGTGATTCACGACTGGGACGGCTGGGAAGACCCGTTCCGCCTGACCATGGATTCGTACTGGAAATTCCAGTCCGAGAAGGAACGCAAGCTCTACGCGATCATCGATGCTTTCCAGCAGAACAACGGCCAGCTCAATGTCAGCGACGCCCGCTACGTCAATGCGCTGAAGCTGTTCCTGACGGGTGTCTCGCCGCTCGAATACGCGGCGCATCGCGGCTTCGCCATGACGGGCCGCAGCCTGCGCGGCGTGGGTGCGCGCGTGGCCTGCCAGATGCAATCGATCGACGAACTGCGCCACTGCCAGACGCAGATCCACACCATCAGCCACTACAACAAGTTCTTCAACGGCTTCTCGGACTGGCGCCATCTGCATGATCGCCTCTGGTATCTGTCGGTGCCGAAGTCGTACTTCGAGGATGCCATGACGGCGGGGCCGTTCGAGTTCATCACGGCCATCTCGTTCTCGTTCGAATACGTGCTGACCAACCTGCTGTTCATGCCGTTCATGTCGGGCGCCGCGTACAACGGCGACATGGCCACGGTGACGTTCGGCTTCTCGGCGCAATCCGATGAATCGCGGCACATGACGCTGGGCCTTGAAGTGGTCAAGTTCATGCTGGAGCAGGACCCCGCCAACCTGCCGATCATCCAGAAGTGGATCGACAAGTGGTTCTGGCGCGGCTATCGGCTGTTGACGCTGGTGGCGATGATGATGGACTACATGTGTCCGAAGCGCGTGATGAGCTGGAAGGAAGCGTGGGAGATCTACTTCGAGCAGAACGGTGGCGCGCTGTTCACCGACCTGGCGCGCTATGGCATCCGCATGCCGAAGTATCACGAGCAGGCCGCCAAGGAGAAGGATCACCTTTCGCACATCGCGTGGTCGATCTTCTACAACTTCAACCATGCGGCGGCCATCCATACGTGGGTGCCCGAGCCCAATGAAATGGACTGGCTCGCGCAGAAGTATCCGGACAGCTTCGACGAACACTATCGGCCGCGCTTCGACTACTGGAAGCAGCAACAGGAAGCCGGCAAGCGCTGGACCAATCCGGGCCTGCCCATGCTGTGCCAGATCTGCCAGATCCCGATGGCCTTCACCGAGCCCGATGATCCGACGCAGATCTGCTATCGCGAGGCCGAGCACAACGGTGATCACTACCACTTCTGTTCGGATGGCTGCCGCGACATCTTCGTGGATGAACCGGAGAAATATGTGCAGGCGTGGTTGCCGGTGCACCAGATTTTCCAGGGCAACTGCGGTGGCGCCACGCTTCCCGAGGTGCTGGACTGGTATCACCTGAACCCCGAAGACCGCGGCGACTACGCGGATTCGCCTGACCGGGCGAACTGGCAGCGCTGGACGGGTCACGAATAAGCACGCACGCACGCTCGACAAGACAACGGAGACACATCATGCCAGTCATTGCATTAGCGCCCGGCTACACGGGTGAGGTCCGCGATCGCGTGGAGAATTTTGGAGGCAACCAGCTTGTGTACTTCGGCTGGGATCAGCATCGCCTGTTCTGCAGTCCTTTCACACTGCCGTTGCCGCCTGACATGCCGTTCAGCGTGCTCGTCGATAACGTGATCGTGCCGCTGCTGGGTGCACATCCCGAAGGCGTTGTCATCGATTGGACATCAGTCCAGTGGTTGCGCGGCAACACGCCGTTCACGCCGGATGCGCAAGCGAGCCTCATCGACAACGGGCTGGGCCACAAGTCATTGCTGCGGCTGCGCACGCCGGAATTGCGCGGCATCGCCGGCTCCTGCAACTGAAGCGAGGGAGAGATTGTCATGAGCTATCAACTGACCATCGAACCGCTGGGACAAACCATCGATGTGGCCGAGGGCCAGACGGTTCTCGATGCGTGCCTGCGAGCCGGTGTCTGGCTGCCCCATGCCTGCGGTCACGGCCTGTGCGGCACCTGCAAGGTCCAGACGCTCGACGGCGAGATCGAACACGGCGAAGCATCGCCCTTTGCGCTGATGGATTTCGAGCGCGAGGAAGCCAAGTGCCTGGCGTGCTGCGCCACGTTGCTGTCCGACATGACCATCGAAGCGGACATCGAGCCCGACCCCGATCATGAGTGTTTGCCGCTGATGGACTTCACGGCGGAAGTCACGCGCATCGAATCGCTGACCCCTACGATCAAGGGTGTGTTCCTTCGTATCGAAGGTGGCGAGGCGTTGCGCTTCCAGCCGGGCCAGTACGTCAATGTCTGGATCGGCAAGGAAGCAGCGCCCCGGGCGTTCTCCATTGCCTCCGCGCCATCGTCCGACGAGATCGAACTGAACATCCGGCTGGTGCGCGGTGGCAGTGCCACCACCTACATCCACGAGCAATTGAAGGTTGGCGAGCGGCTGCAGTTGTCCGGGCCGCTGGGACGCTTCTTCGTGCGCAAGAGCGATCCGCGTCCGCTGGTGTTCATGGCCGGCGGATCGGGACTGTCGAGTCCGCGCTCGATGGTGCTGGACTTGCTCGAATCCGGCGATACGCGGCAGATCGTGCTGGTGCAGGGCGCGCGTACCGTCGATGAACTGTATTACTGCGCGGAGTTCGCGGCGCTGGCAGAGCAGCACGACAACTTCACGTATGTACCGGTGTTGTCCGCCGAACCACAGGCCAGCACGTGGGCCGGCGAGCGTGGCTACGTGCATGACGTGGCATCGAGCCATTTCGGCCACGACTTTCGCGGCTGGCGTGCCTACCTGTGCGGGCCGCCGCCGATGATCGAAGCCTGCATCGCCAAGCTCATGCAAGGCAGGCTGTTCGAGAAAGACATCTTCACCGAGAAGTTCCTGTCGGCCGCCGATGCCAGCCAGGCCATACGCAGTCCGCTGTTCCGTTCGCTGTAACAACGAAGACCACCCCACGAAGGAGACAACCATGGACAAGATTCAGATCGACGCGGTGCTCAACCACATCGAGGAGACCACCGGCCAGCATGCCAATCCGCGCATCGCCGCGATCGTGCACCGGATGGTGCGCGACCTGTTCTACATGATCGAAGACCTCGATGTGCAGCCCGAGGAATTCTGGTCGGGACTCAACTTCCTGGCCGAGGCGGGACGGGGTGGCGAACTGGGACTGATTGCGCCGGGACTCGGCTTCGACCATTTCCTCGATCTGCGCATGGACGAGGCCGAGGCAAAGGTGGGTATCGCGGGTGGCACGCCGCGCACCATCGAAGGGCCGCTCTATGTCGCAGGCGCACCCGTGGCCCAGGGCGCAGCGCGCCTGGACGACGGCACCGATGAAGGGGAACTGCTGTTCATGGAAGGACAGGTCAGGGACGCCAACGGCAACGCGCTGCCGGGTGCCGTGGTGGAGGTGTGGCACGCCAACTCGCTCGGCAACTACTCGCACTTCGATCCCACGCAAAGCGCATTCAACCTGCGCCGCAGCATCGTGACCGATGAGCAAGGACGCTATCGCTTCCGCAGCATCATGCCGGTGGGCTACAGCGTGCCGCCCAATGGCACGACGGATCGGCTGCTCAAGCAACTGGATCGGCATGGCACCCGCCCGGCGCACATCCACTTCTTTGTTTCCGCAAAGGGACACCGCAAGCTGACTACGCAAATCAATATCGATGGCGATCCGTTCCTGTGGGACGACTTTGCTTTCGCCACACGCGAGGGGCTGGTGCCAGCAGTGACGCGCGTGGACGATCAGGCTGCGATGCAGGCGGCCGGCGCCGACCGGCCGTTCGCGAAGATCAGCTTCGACTTCACGCTCCATGCAGACAATGCGGGGGCACCGCAGGCGGAAGTGGCGCGGCAGCGGTCGGTGGCCACGGCGTAGTGTTCACACGCCTAGGCGTCGACGATCACCTCGAAGCCGCCGAAGATCATGCGTTGTCCGTCGAATGGCATCGGCTCCATGATCTCCTTGAAGCGCGCGTCCTGCATGACGGCTGCCATGCCGGCGTCGCGCTTCGCCTTGTCCGCCCACCAGATCCACGAGAACACCACGGTCTCGTCGTCCTTGCGTTTGACGGCCATCGGGAACGATGTGACCTTGCCTTCCGGCACATCGTCTCCCCAGCATTCCACCACCTTCAGCGCGCCGTGTTCCTTGAATAGCACGGCGCTCTTTTCCGCCACGTCGCGATAGGTTTCTCGTTTGTCCGTGGGCACAGCCAGCAAGAATCCGTCGATATATGCCATGGGTAGACTCCTTGATCGATGATCATTTGGATGGGCAGGGTCTTCGAGAATAGTCCATGGAAAAGCCGTGCGACGGATACGGCATGCATCGCATTGCCGGACGCGGGGCTATCGATCCTCGGCCGGAATGTCGCGCAACGATGCCGCAAACGATGCGTGCACTGCAGCATCCACAGGCCGATGCTTGACCGTCGATGACGGCGGGTATTTGCCCACGGTGTTGCCGTTCTTCCAGTCACGGGCAGGACGCACAGGGCGGGGTGCAAAGCCGCCGCCGCAGTTCGGGCAGACGTTGCCCAGGACATTGTCCACACAATCCGCGCAGAACGTGCATTCGAAGCTGCAGATGCGGGCCTGAGTGGAGGCCGGCGGCAGGGCAGTGTTGCAGTTCTCACACGTCGGGCGCAGTTCGAGCATGGTCTCTCCTTCCTGGGAATCGGTTCGTGCCATCATAGCCGCCTTCTCTCACAGCAAGCGACTGGTTCCCATGACGACCCACGACGACCGCGACGAATCCGCCTACAGCCCCCTCAGGGCCGCCTTCCTGCGCCATGAGGAGAGCCTGGCACCTGGCGGACATCCGCCCGGCGAGCACGATACCGCGGTCTATCAGACGTTGCTGGAATCGACCAAGGCCATTCCGTGGAAGATCGACTGGGCGACGATGGAGTTTGCCTACATCGGTCCGCAGATCGAGAAACTGCTGGGATGGGCACCTTCGACATGGAAGACGGTCAATGACTGGGCAGACCGGATGCATGCCGATGACCGCGAAGCCGTGGTGAACTTTTGCGTGTCGCAATCGCAGGCGGGCACCGACCATGAAGCCGATTACCGCGCGCTGACGGCAGACGGTGGCTATGTGTGGCTGCGCGATGTGGTGCACGTGGTGCGCAAGCCGAATGGCGAGGTGGAGTCGCTGATCGGCTTCATGTTCGATATCAGCGAACGCAAGCGTACCGAAGAGAAGCTCGCGCAACTGCAGCAGGAACTGGAGCGGCTGTCGTTCACCGATGGCCTGACGGGCGTGGGCAATCGCCGCATGTTCGATGTCACGCTCGCCAACCAGTGGCAGGCGGCGGAACAGGCCGGCACACCGCTCTCGCTGATCATCACGGACATCGACTTCTTCAAGTCATTCAACGATTACTACGGCCACGTGCAAGGCGACGAATGCCTGAAGCGCGTGGCTGCCGTACTGCGCGAGGCCGTGGGCAGCGACCACTTCCTTGGCCGCTTCGGTGGCGAGGAATTTGCGATGGTGCTGGCCGATACCGATGCCGATACCGCCGTGAAAATTGCCGAGCGCTGCCGCGAATTGCTGGCCGATGCCGCGATTCCCCACTTGCGCTCGCCTTACGAGCAACGCCTCACGGCCAGCTTCGGCGTGGGAACGATCGTACCCGGTGACCGCACCGATGCCACCGCATTCGTGAACCTGATCGATGCGCAGCTCTACCACGCCAAGGACAACGGCCGGAACCGCATCGCCGCCGTGGATCGCGCGGGCATGCAGGGCGATTCGTTCAAGGTGCATTCGCGTTGAACGCCGCCGCGCCAGCGCCTACGGCGCGGCTCTGCCTGCGGGCATGGCGCGAAGCGGACCGCGTGCCCTTTCGCGCCATCAACGCGGACCCGCGCGTGATGGCATGCTTTCCTTCCACACTCGACGACGCACAGAGCGATGCGCTGTTCGACCGCATCGTTGCGCACCATGCGCAGCACGGGTTCGGACTCTGGGCGCTGGAGTTGAAGACCACATCCAGATTCATCGGCTTCACCGGCCTGGCGGTGCCGCAATGGCATCCGCCGTTCGGCCCGTGCGTGGAAATTGGCTGGCGACTCGCGCATGATCACTGGGGACACGGTTACGCTACCGAGGCCGCACGCGCCGCACTCGATTTCGGTTTCCAGGTCGTCGGCCTGAAAGAGATCGTGTCGTTCACCGCCGCCGTCAATCAACGCTCCGAGCACGTCATGCAGCGGCTCGGCATGCGGCATGACGTGGATGGCGATTTTGACCATCCGGCATTACCCGCTGGACATCGGTTGGCGCGACATGTGTTGTACAGAATGTGCGCGCCGCTCCCCTCCGATTGACCCTTGCCATCATTTCGCGTGATCTATCCCACGCATCCCGCACGACTGTTGCAAATCCCATCAAAACGCCCGTCTGAATGCCGATAAACAGGCTGCCGCGAAGTGTCCATGTCGCGTAATGTCTTCGTTACACCAGTGCATCCAGGCCAGCGGGAGCGTTTTTGAATGGCTACAAGTTGCCACACGATATGAATGATCGGAGACCGAAGCACGCGCCGTCCATCCGCGCGGCATTCGACGACGTGCTCTGGCAGTTCCCACAACCTCTGCTGCTCAAGGATCGGCAGGGCAGGTGGGTGTTCGTCAACGAAGCGCTGTGCACGTTGATGCAGCGTCCAGCCGAGGAACTGCTGGGTCATGCCGATGCGCAATTGCTGGACGCATCGCGCGCCGAGCGCTATCGCGCCGTCGATCTGGAGGTGTTTGCGACGGGCGTCGGCCATGAAAGCACGGAGACGGTGCAGGGGCCCGACGGTGCGCGTCGGGTGTTGCGCACCCGCAAGCGTCTGGTGACCATGCCCGATGCGCGAGAACCACTGTTGCTGGTGTGGGTCACGGACATCACGGCATCGCAGAAGCTCGCGCAGGCACTGCGCGAAAGCGAGGAGCACTACCGGTGGGCCGTCGCGCTGAATCCGCAGATTCCATGGACCGCCGATGCAAACGGGCAGGTAACCGAAGCCCCGCCGCGCTGGACGGAACTGACAGGCATGCCTGCCGAAGAGGCGCTGGGCGAGGGATGGGGGCGTTGTGTGCACCCCGATGATCTGCCAAGCGTGGTGGAAACATGGGGCCACGCGCTGCAGAGCCGCGAGAATTTTGATCGCGAGTATCGGGTCAGGATGGCCGATGGCAGCTATCGATGGTTTCGCGCGCGGGCGGCCCCTCGTCTGGATGCGAATGGCGCCGTGGTGCTCTGGTACGGCACGCTGGAGGATGTGGACGACCGCAAGCGCGCCAATATGGCGCTGGCCGAGCGGCGACGCGATACCGAGGCACTGGCCGCGCGTCTCTCCGCCGTACTGGAAAGCACCACCGATGCCGTGGTGCAACTCGATCATGCGTGGCGCCTGACGTATTTCAACGGCAAGGCGGGGCGGGCGATGGCGGGACGCGATCCGGCGCTGGGTCGCTCGGTGTGGGACATCTTTCCCGAGGAACGGCACGGTGTGTTCGCGCAGCAATACGCGCGCGCCGTGCAGACGCAGCGGCCGGTGGTGTTCGAGCATTACTTGCAACCACTGGAGGCGTGGTACGAGGTGCATGTGTATCCCACTGCGGAAGGGCTGTCGGTCTTCCTGCGCGATATCTCTGCACGCAAGCTTGCCGAGCAGCAGTTGATCGCCAATCAGGCGGCGCTCACGCACATGGCGCGCCATGATCCGCTGACCGGTATCGCCAACCGTCTGCTGTGGCGCGAACGGATCGGACAGACGATCGCCACGAGTTGTCCGGCCAGATGTTCCGCGCTGCTGTATATCGATCTCGATGGATTCAAGGGCGTGAACGATGCCTTCGGACACTACGTGGGCGATATCGTGCTGCAACAGGTGGCGAAGCGATTGCTCGACTGCGTGGCGGAACCCGATGCCGTGGCGCGCATCGGTGGCGACGAGTTCGTGGTGATCCAGGAACAGGTTGCGGACCGGCAAGCTGTGGAACATCTCGCCCGGCATCTCATCTGCCAGTTGTCGCTACCGTTCCGGCTCAATGGCGAGCCTGTGACGCTGGGTGGCTGCATCGGCATCGCGATGATTCCGACCGATGGCGCCAACGCCGACGATCTGCTGCAAGCGGCCGACATGGCGCTCTATCAGGCCAAGGCCGAAGGGCCGGGCACATGCCGCTTCTTCTCGGCAGACGAAGGCGACCGCACGAAGGTGCGGCTCGAACGCAAACGCGCGCTGCATCACGCGCTGGCCGCCGGGCAATTCGAGTTGCACTACCAGCCGATCTACGACTTGCGCTCGGGACACCTGCGCAGCTTCGAAGCCCTGGTGCGATGGCGTCATCCGCTGCATGGACTGGTGTCACCCGCCGAGTTCGTCCCGCTCGCAGAAGAGACCGGACTGATCGTGCCCATTGGCGAATGGGTGCTGAGCGAGGCATGCCGGCAACTGGCGCGCTGGCCGTCGGGCATCTGCGTGGGCGTGAACCTGTCGCCGCTGCAGTTCCGGGGCCGGGCGCTCGTTGCTGCCGTGCGACGCGCGGTGGAGGAGGCTGGCGTACAGATGTCGCGCCTCGAACTGGAGATCACGGAGTCCGTCCTGCTGCGCAACGATCGCGTCAACCTGGAAATGTTGCGCGAGTTGCGCGGCATGGGCGTGCGCATCGCCATGGACGATTTCGGCACCGGCTATTCGTCGCTGAGTTACCTGCGCAGCTTCCCCTTCGACAAGATCAAACTCGACCGCTCCTTCGTATCGGACCTCGCCACCAGCACAGAAGCCCGCGCCATCCTGCACGCCGTGCGCAGCCTGGGCGCCGCGTTTCGCGTGCGGACTACGGCAGAGGGTATCGAGACGCCGGAACAACTGGCGGTGGTGCGGGAAGAGGGTTACGACGAGGGGCAGGGATATTTGCTGGGCCGACCTGTCCCCGAGGAAGAGGCGCTAAAGCTGGCACGCGGCGGCGAGGTGCCGGCAGCCATGGAGGCGTGGTTTCGGGCGACGGTGGGGTAAAGCGTCTTACGTGTCGTATCGCGATCGGTTTTCTCCCCTCTCCCACGAAGTGGGAGAGGGGCGGGGGTGAGGGCAGGGGATTCAAATTGAGACAGGTCGCGGATTGATG
>NZ_JBDKXK010000062.1:0-12871 GCF_039710735.1 Cupriavidus sp. DL-D2
TTGCGGCAAATGATGCGGCGGGTTCGATTCCCGCCGGCTCCACCAGACACAAAAAAACCCAACCTTCACCGGTTGGGTTTTTCCTTTTCTGGCCACGCTTCGCGGGCGGCAGCGCCACGTCAGTGCATCACGGCACCCGTCGCCGGCAAACTATCCAGTCGTGCCTTGTAGAAGCGCTCCACGGGCAGCGTGACGCCCAGCCACGCGAACATGTGGCCGGCGTGGTCCACCGACTGGATCATGCCCGGCATCCACAACCGCTGCAGGCGCGTGGCTTCCATGCCCGAGCGCTCGGCAAAGCCGTCAACGCCGAACTCCTGGATGGCCTTGAACAGCACCAGGCCCACCAGGTACATGTCACCCGTATCGAGGGCGATTTCTGCCTGTGCGGTCCAGCGCGCTTCGCGGTTCTCTATTTTTTCTGCTTCTGCAAAGCGCTCGCTCATATCCGTTTCCGGCGTGCTGCCCAACAGGTGAAACGAAAGACTCATTGCCCGTCTCCAAATCCCGTGTCGAAATTCAATGACGGCAATTGACGCCGAAAACTGTAGCGATCGGTATAGATCGCAGCAGTTTTCAGCGCAAATACAACAGTTAGCGGACGATGCGCCACAGAGCCGGCGTGGCCGCTGGGGTCCAGCCAGCACCTGCCCAAGCCGTATGACGTTGTCGGCAAGCGTAGCGGCGACCGTTGTACGTCACCACCTGTCCGATTTCATACGATACGTTTTCGGCCCACGGCGTGCCGCCCTTCGCCCCTGCGTTGCCACTATTGCCAGTGGCACCGTTACCGGACGACGGTGCTTCCTTGTCCACCTCGAACTTGTAACCCTCATAGCCCTTGCCCAGGTAGACCCGGTTCTGCGTTGCCGAGGTCTGCGGCACGACGTTCGCCACACCGTTACGCGACTGGAGTTCGCCAATGCGGAAGACGTGCGCTTCGGCGTTGACCTTCTGCGCGAGCTGGAAGGCCCAGGCATCGGCGCCCGTGCGTCCTGCCACCACATCGACCGTGTGTTTGGCGATGTCACGGCCCGAGGCATCCATCACGCGGAAGGTCAACCTGGTGCCCGCCGCCAGATCTCCTGCTGCAACGAGCGGTCCCTGGTCTTCCCAGCCGGCGGAAGGTGCGGCGACCCCATCACCGGGAAATTTCACGTCGGCGCACGCGTAGAACGCTTCGGGGCTGTCGTTGCGCTGCCAGACGCTGTAGATGATGTGGCTGCCCTTCTTGCCAGCGGGCAGTCGCACGTTCATGCGATACCGGCCGCCCTCGTTGGTCGCGGACGAGCCGGGCACCGAGGCGAACTCTTCAAGATCGCTCCAGGCGAGCGCCTTTGACGGGTCCCAGCCGTCGCGCGTGATGTAGTACTTGAAATACTGTGTGGCATGGCGGGCCGTGGCGCGCCAGACGAACGTGTAGTCGCCTGCCGGTGTCGGTACGATCGAGGTCTGTTGCCAGTCGCCGCGCGGCAGGTCAAGGCCACGGAACAGCGAGGAGCCGCCCGAGCACAGCATGCCATCGGCTACAACCGCCTTGTGGTCACCGTTCGCACCGCCCTGCCGCACTCCGTTCCAGTCATAGAACTGCTGCGCGCCGCCCACCGCGCGGGCGGCCTTGCAGCCGCCTGACTTCGGACTCTCTGCACCTTCGCTGTAGCAGTTCAGCACGCGGCTGACCGGCAGTTCCATGGTTCCGTGAGCTATTGCCGAAGTGGGCAGCGCGGCGCCCATGGCAAGCCCCGCGAGGATGATGACTGTCTTTGACATATTGCACCTGAAGAAAAAAGGGTCGGGAGATCGAGACTGCAACCGCCATGGGGAACCCGAAAGCGGCGGGGCCGATTTCACCCGCTACAAGGTGCGAAAAAAATAGGAAACTTCCTAAAGCATCAAAGTCTTGCGATGCTTCAATTCCTGCGTGCGTACGATGCCGGCAACCTATCTGAGAACGAATCGGACGAGCGTCCGACAGCGGGCGCTACAATAGCCCGTCGATGCTCTCACGCCCTCTCCTCATGTCCGATCACCCACGCTTCACCATCAACCGGTCCATGGTCATCCTGCTGCCCGAGCAGCCATTCGTTGACTGGATCCTCGCCGTCGATCCCGAGCCCCCGCCTACGCTCTCGGTGGAAGCCGTGCGCGACGATGCCAGCGTGTTCCTGCTGCCCGAGGACGCCGCCGACACCCCTGAGAATGCGCAGCAGTGGGTCGAGCAACGCTGGCGCGCCATGTTCGAATTCATGCTCGCAGAATGGTTCGACGAATCACTGTGGCCCGCGACCCTCTCGCTGGACATGTTCCGCAAGTGGTTCTCGGTCAAGTACCACTCGATGATTTGGGACCTGTCTCCCGAGACGACACTCGATTACGAAGATTGGGAAGAGGACGACGACGATTCGTCCACGATGCTGCACTGAACCGGCATCGGCCATGCCAAAGCAAAACGGCACGCCTTGCGCGTGCCGTTTTTCCTTTCACCGCCCTCCCCGCATCAGAGGAATCGGTCCAGAATCTTCCGACTTGGCTTGTCCAGCGTGAGCTGATCGCGAATCAGGTAGTGGATGCCGTGGCTGTCCGAGATCAGCAGCGTATTGCCCGTGAGCCGGCGAATATCCTCCTCTCCGCGCAACACGAGGTCGGTCTGGCCACGGTCGGTCTTCACGGTCCACACGCTCGGCGTGGCATAGGTGGACACGCCCAGGATCTTCTCGATCTCGGGCATGAACTCCCGCCCGGCAAGTTCCGCCTCGATCAGTTCGCTAATCTGCGCAGGCAGCAGATCGAGGCGCGGAATCCAGGCCAGTTCGCGGCCGTCGGTGCTCATCAGGCCGAGGCCATCTTCCGATGCGGAAATCGGAAACGCCCGCACCGGCACCACGCCTTCATGTTGCGTACCATCGGCCATGGTCATCAGGAGCTTGCCGAGGCGATTACGGGTCAGGGTGAATTCAGGCGTCTGCATGGCCGATCCAAATGATGGGTTATTGGGCACCGATCGTCTCGGCCGTTTCGCTGCGGTCGCCAACGCTGGCATCCTCGACATCCACGTTGCGCGCCTGCGCCTGGTAGAGCTTGTAGTAGTGTCCCTCGCGCGCCAGCAGTTCGTCGTGGTTACCTACCTCGACGATCTGGCCGCGATCCATCACCACCAGGCGATCGGCCTTGCGTAGCGTCGACAAACGGTGCGCAATGGCAATCGTGGTGCGGCCCTGCACGAGGTTGTCGAGCGCCTTCTGGATTTCCTTCTCCGTGGTGGTGTCCACCGACGACGTGGCCTCGTCCATGATCAGGATGCGCGGATTGATCAGCAGCGCGCGGGCGATGGAGATACGCTGACGTTCGCCACCAGACAGGGCCTGGCCGCGCTCGCCCACCAGCGAGTCGTAGCCGTGCGGCAGGCGCAGGATGAACTCGTGGGCATGCGCCGCGCGGGCCGCGGCCACGATTTCCTCACGCGTGGCCTCGGGCTTGCCGTAGGCGATGTTGTCGGCGATCGTGCCGAAGAACAGGAACGGCTCCTGCAGCACAAGGCCGATGTTCTGGCGGAACTCCGATACGGGCAGCGAGCGGATATCGACACCATCCACACGGATCGCACCTTCGGACACATCGTAGAAACGGCAGATCAGGTTCACCAGCGTGCTCTTGCCCGAACCGCTATGGCCAACGAGACCGATCATCTCGCCCGGGCGGATCGACAGGTTCAGGTTGCGGATCACGGCGCGGTTGCCGTAGCGGAAGCCAAGATCGCGCAGCTCGATGGCGCCCTGCACGTTTTCGATATGCACCGGGCGCTGCGGCTCGGGCACGCTCGATACGTGATCGAGAATGTCGAAGATCCGCTTGGCGCCGGCCGCTGCCTTCTGCGTGACTGAGACGATGCGACTCATCGAATCAAGGCGCGTATAGAAGCGGCTGATATAGGTCAGGAATGCGACCAGCACGCCCACCGTAATGGCGTCGTGGCTCACCTGCCAGATGCCGAAGATCCACACGACCAGCAAACCCACCTCGGTCAGCATCGTCACGGTCGGCGTGAACAGCGACCACACCGCATTCACGCGATCGTTGATAGCCAGGTTGTGCCGGTTGGCTTCACGGAAACGCGTGACTTCACGCTTTTCCTGAGCGAACGCCTTCACCACGCGGATGCCCGGAATCGTATCGGCCAGCACGTTGGTGATTTCCGACCAGATGCGGTCGATCTTCTCGAAGCCATGGCGCAGACGATCGCGCACCAGGTGGATCATCCATGCGATGAACGGCAACGGCACCAGTGTCACGAGCGCGAGCCACGGATTAATGGAAATCAGGATGATCGCGGTCATCGCAATCATCAACACATCGGTGGCGAAGTCCAGCAGATGCAGCGACAGGAACACGCTGATACGGTCGCTCTCCGAGCCAATCCGCGCCATCAGGTCGCCCGTGCGCTTGCCGCCGAAGTATTCGAGCGACAACTTGAGCAAATGCTCGTACGTGGTGGTGCGCAGATCCGCACTGATGCGCTCCGAGACACGCGCCAGCAGATAGGTGCGCGCCCAGCCCAGCAGCCATGCCACCAGCGCCGCACCGAGCAGTCCGCCCAGGTACATCTTGACCAGGTCATAGTCGATGGGCACCCCGTTCTGATACGGAATCAGAACCTTGTCCATCAGCGGCATGGTCAGGTACGGCGGGATCAGCGTGGCACCCGTGCCGAGCACCAGCAGCATGAAGCCGGCCAGCAGTTCCCAGCGATACGGCCGGGCAAAGCGCCACAGGCGCAGCAGCGCCCAGGTGGAAGGCGGCGTTTCGAGTTCGCGGCTGCATTGCGGGCATTGCTCTTCGCCTGCCGGAATCGGCGCCTTGCAGGTGGGGCAGATATCTGCTTCGACAGAGACGGTGCGACCTGTCGTCAGCGCGTCAAGGCGCGTTTCGAACTGGTCGGCCAGACGCAACGCGTCGGGATTGTAACCAAGCGTATAGCGCCAGGTGGCCAGCCGCTGTGCGCCGCTGGCCAGTTCCAGCGTCCCTACCCCTGCATGGTCACCGTGCGAGAGTGACATCCCTGTTGCAATGTCCCAGCTTTGCAGCGATTTTTCTCCAGGTGTGCGAGAGATCAGACGACGATTCGTCACAATCAGCCACCCTTGGGTAAAATGCAGCCTCGCGTCCAGATCCAGTGGGAGCCCGGCCAGAACAGTTTCCCCGGGTGCCAGGCTGGCGGCCAGCTCGGCGACCCAGGGTTCCGGGGTGCCTGAGGGTTGGGGGACGGACGGGGAGGTTTGGGTCATCTGTTGGCGCTGGAAAACGAAAACAAGCTAGGAAACTGGCGGAGAAACGAGTGAAATGCGCGTCCGGATGACCCGAAAAGGATCAGATTCGGACATAAATTGAAACAATTTCAGCAGCTTGCCGACTGGCGGGCCGCAATTTTGCCCGCAAGTATACATAACGCAAACAAACGGAACTCCTGCTGCGCCGCACAACACGGCAGCGTGGTGTTTTTGGAGCCTGTGGGGTCAACCCTGAGCGTGCAGTAACGTTACTGAAAGGTTAGGCTTCCAATTCTCGGGCGCTCGCCCACTGCCTCAAAGTAGATCAATGAAAAAGAAGGACATTGAGATTTTCGATGTCATGTCGCTGCGCGGCCCGAATATGTGGACATATCGGCCAGTGCTGGAGGCGTGGGTCGACATCGGCGAACTGGAGGATTTCCCCTCCAACAAGATTCCGGGGTTCTACGAGCGGTTGTCGGCGTGGTTGCCGACGCTGATCGAGCACCGCTGCAGCCCCGGCGTGCGGGGTGGGTTCCTGATGCGCCTCAAGGAAGGAACGTGGCCGGGACACATCCTGGAACACGTCACGCTGGAACTGCAGAATCTGGCAGGCATGCCGGGTGGCTTCGGCAAGGCGCGCGAGACCCCGGTGCGAGGCGTCTACAAGGTGATCGTGCGCGCCTGGCACGAGCAGGTGACGCGCGCGGCGCTGTTCACTGCCCGGGACCTGGTCATGGCCGCCATCGAGGATCGCCCGTTCGACGTGCCCGAGGCAGTGGACAACCTGCGCCGGCTGGTGGACGAGCACTGCCTCGGCCCGAGCACCGCCTGCATCGTCGACGCGGCGGATGACCGGGACATCCCGTCGATCCGCCTGTCGGACGGCAACCTCGTGCAGCTCGGCTACGGTGCGCGTTCGCGCCGCATCTGGACGGCCGAGACTGACCGCACCAGCGCCATCGCCGAATCGATTTCGCGCGACAAGGACCTGACCAAGAGCCTGCTGGAATCCTGCGGCGTGCCGGTGCCGGAAGGCCGCATGGTCGACAGTGCCGAAGACGCCTGGGACGCTGCCGAGAGCATCGGCGTGCCGGTGGTGGTCAAGCCCTATGACGGCAACCACGGCCGTGGTGTCTTCACCAACCTGATGACGCGCGAGGAAGTGGAAACGGCCTATGCCGTGGCCATCGACGAAGGCAATGGCGTCATCGTCGAACGCTTCATTCCGGGCAACGAGCACCGCCTGCTGATCGTGGGCGGCCGCATGGTGGCCTGCGCGATGGGCGAGACCGCCTCGGTCGTCGGTGACGGCAAGCAGAGCATCGACGAACTGATCGAATCGCAAATCAACGCCGATCCGCGTCGCGGCAGCACCGAAGACCATCCGCTGAACCGCGTGCGCCTGGATTCCGCGGCACGTCTGGAACTCAAGCGCCAGGGCTACGCCGATGGCAGCGCCGTGCCGGCCGAGGGCCGTACCGTGCTGATCCAGCGCAACGGCAACGTGGCGTTCGACGTCACGGATCGCGTGCATCCGAGCGTGGCGGCCCATGCCGCGCTGGCTGCGCGCGTGGTGGGACTCGACATCGCCGGCGTGGACCTGGTGGCCGAGGATATCTCGCGACCGCTGGCCGAACAGCGCGGCGCCGTCGTCGAGGTCAACGCCGGTCCGGGCCTGCTGATGCACATCAAGCCCGCCGATGGCGAACCGCGCCCCGTTGGCCGCGCGATCGTCGATCACCTGTTCCCGAACCGCAATGGTGTCGAGGACGATGGCCGCATCCCCGTGGTGGGGATTGCGGGCACCAACGGCAAGACCGTGGTCGCCAAGCTCGTCGCACGATTGCTGCAACTCTCCGGCAAACATACGGGTCTGGCCTGCAGCGACGGCCTGTTCCTGGACCGCCGCCGCGTGGAAAGCGGTGACCGTGGCGAGAAGGCCAGTTGGGATGCCGGTCACCGCATCCTGATGAACCGCGCAGTGGAAGCCGCCGTGTTCGAAAACGACAGCGGCATGATCCTGTCGCAGGGCCTGCCCTACGACCGCTGCCAGGTGGGCGTGATCACGAACTTCGGCCAGCCCGATCACCTCGGCGACTACTACGTCGAGGACGAAGACCGCATGTATAACGTGCTGCGCACGCAGGTGGACGTGGTGCTGCAGACCGGCGCGGCCGTGCTCAATGGCGCCGATCCGCGTCTGGTCGAAATGGCCGAGCTGTGCGATGGCGACGTGATCTTCTTCGGCCTGTCCGCCGATGTGCCGGCCATCGCCGCGCATCGCGCTGCGGGCAAGCGCACGGTGTTCGTACGCGAAGGCAAGGTGGTGCTGGCCACGGGCAACAACGAAACCGCGCTGACCGATGTCTCGGCGATTCCGCTGACGTACGCGGGCCGTGTCGCGTTCCAGATCGAAAACGTGCTGGCCGCCGTGGCCACGGGCTGGGCGCTGGGCATCTCCAATGACCTGATCCGCGCGGGCGTGGTCACGTTCGATGTGGGCCAGGTGGACGTGCCGGGCCGCTTCACGATGTTCGAGCGCAATGGCGCCACCGTCATCGTCGACGATCCGCACAATGCGCCGGCCTTGACGGCACTGGCTGCCGCGCTGGACCGCTTTCCGTCCGAGCGGCGCCTGCTGGTGTTCGGCGCAGGCGTGCAACGCCGCGACGAGGACATCGTGGCGCAGGGCAAGGTCATCGGCAAGACGTTCGACCGGGTGTTCCTGTGCGAAGACCTGAGCGTACGCCGCGACCTGCCCGAGACCGAGGCGCGCGCCCTGCTCAAGAAGGGCCTGTATGAAGGACGCCGCGTGACCAAGATCATCGACGAAGGCAAGCGTAGCGTGGCTGTGGAAGCTGCGCTGTCGCAACTGGTGGCCGGGGACCTGCTGGTGCTCCAGTGCGACGAGGCATCGGTCGAGAGCACGGTCGAGCAGGTACATCAGTGGATGGGCCGCAGCGGACGCCGCGCGTGAATCCGGCCGGAAGAACAACGGATAAATAGTCTATGGAAGTTTCTCGCATCCGGGCCCTGCGTGGCCCGAATCTCTGGTGCCGACACACCGCCATCGAAGCCATCGTGGCGTGTTCCGACCAATCCCATCTGCTGGCCGAACTGCCCGGCTTCGAAGAGCGTCTGCGCGCGCGCTTCCCGGGCATCGGCCCGATGCGTCCCGACGAGGAAGCTGGCTCGCCCTCGATGGCGCATGCGCTCGAAGCCGCTGCGCTGGGCCTGCAGGCTGCGGCCGGCTGCCCGGTTACCTTCAGCCACGCGGCGCCTACGCTGGAACCGGGCACCTATCAGGTGGTGGTGCAGTACAGCGAAGAGGAAGTGGGCCGCCTGGCGTTCGAACTGGCCGAGAAACTTTGCCTGGCCGCACGCGACGACCAGCCGTTCGATCTCGACGATGCGCTGCATCGCCTGCGCGAACTGGACGAGGACGTGCGACTGGGCCCGAGCACGGGTTCGATCGTCTACGCAGCGGTTGCGCGCGGCATTCCGTATCGCCGCCTGACGCAGGGCTCGATGGTGCAGTTTGGCTGGGGCAGCAAGCAACGCCGCATTCAGGCCGCCGAGACTGACATGACGAGCGCGGTCTCCGAATCGATCGCGCAGGACAAGGAACTGACCAAGGCGCTGCTGCACGCAGCTGGCGTACCGGTGCCCTTGGGCCGCTCCGTACGCAGTGCCGATGAAGCCTGGGCGGCCGCGCAGGAAATCAACGGTCCGGTCGTGGTGAAGCCGCGCGACGGCAACCAGGGCAAGGGCGTGGCCGTGCGCATCCGCACGCGCGAGGAAGTCATGACGGCCTATGAAGTGGCGGCCGATATTTCTTCCGATGTGCTGGTGGAACGATACATCCCCGGTCACGACTTCCGTTTGCTGGTAGTGGGCAAGCACCTCGTGGCCGCGGCGCGCCGCGATCCGCCCCAGGTGATTGGCGATGGCAAACATACGGTGCGTGAACTCGTGGACGAAGTGAACCGCGACCCCCGCCGTGGCGAAGGCCATGCCACCTCGCTCACGAAGATCCGCTTCGACGACATCGCACTGGCCACGCTGGCCAAGCAGGGCCTGACCGCCGATGCCGTGCCAGCCAAGGGCACGCGCGTGGTCTTGCGCAATAACGCCAACCTGTCCACGGGTGGCAGCGCCACCGACGTGACCGACGACGTCCATCCGGACATCGCCGCGCGTGCCGTGGCCGCAGCCCAGATGGTCGGGCTCGACATCTGCGGCGTGGACGCTGTCTGCGAGACGATGCTCAAGCCATTCGAGGAACAGGCGGGCGGCATCGTCGAAGTCAACGCCGCGCCGGGGCTGCGCATGCATTTGCAGCCGTCGTACGGCAAGGGCCGCGCGGTGGGCGAAGCCATCATCTCGACGATGTTCACCGATGGCGACGATGGCCGGATTCCCGTGGTGGCCGTATCGGGCACCAATGGCAAGACCACGACCGTCCGCCTGATCACGCACCTGCTGGCCTCCAGCGGCCTGCGCATGGGCATGACCGGCACCGACGGCGTCTACATCCGTGGCGAGCGCATCGACACTGGCGACTGCAGCGGACCGCGCAGTGCGCGCAACGTGCTGCTGCATCCCGACGTGGATGCCGCCGTGTTCGAAACCGCGCGTGGCGGGTTGCTGCGCGAGGGCCTGGCCTTCGATCGCTGCGACGTGGCCGTGGTGACCAACGTGGGCGAAGGCGACCACCTGGGGCTGTCGTACATCAGCACCGTGGAAGACCTGGCCGTGCTCAAGAGCGTAATCGTGCAAAACGTGGCGCCGCATGGCATGGCCGTGCTGAATGCCGCAGACCCGATGGTCGTGCGCATGGCCGATGCCTGCCCGGGCACCGTCACCTTCTTCGCGCACGATGCCGGCCTGCCGACGATGGCATTGCATCGCGCGCAGGGCAAGCGCGTGGTGTTCGTCGAAGGCGACGAGATCGTGGCTACCGAAGGCGAGACCGTGGCGCGCTTTGCGCTCGCGGATATCCCGCTCACGCGCAATGGCTCGATCGGCTTCCAGGTGGAAAACGCGATGTCGTCGATTGCTGCGGCATGGGCACTTGGCATCGACTGGAACGTGATCCGTCGCGGGCTGGCGACGTTTGTCAGCGATTCCGCCACGGCACCGGGCCGCTTCAACGTGTTCGACTACAAGGGCGCGACGCTGATTGCCGACTACGGTCACAACCCGGACGCGATCCAGGCGTTGTGCAACGCCGTGCAATCGATGCCGTCGAAGCAGCGCGTGGTGGTCATCAGCGGGGCGGGGGATCGTCGCGACGAGGACATCCGCAAGCAGACGCAGATCCTGGGCGGCGCATTCGACGATGTGCTGCTGTATCAGGATCAGTGCCAGCGGGGCCGCGAGGATGGCGAAGTGCTCGCCCTGTTGCAGGAGGGTCTGGTGGGTGCGCAACGTACCCGCCATATCGAGGAAATCCGTGGCGAGTTTCTTGCCATCGATACCGCGCTGGCCCGCCTGCAGCCCGGCGACCTGTGCCTGATCCTGATCGATCAGGTGGAGGAAGCACTGGACCACATCGCCAAGCGCGTGGCGGGGCAGTAAGACGGTAACCCTCTCCCGAGCGGGAGGGGGTGTCTCAGTGGCGCGTCGGCAGCGAAAGCCGGCGCTCCATCACATGCTGCAGCGCCGACAGTGCGGTGCTCAGAATCCAGTAGATGACGGCGGCCGCCAGATAGAGCGGCAAGGGCTGATAGGTCGCGGCGATGATTTCCTGCGACGTGCGCAGCAGTTCCGTCACCGTGATCACCGAAACCAGCGACGTATCCTTGATCAGGCTGATCAGACTGTTCGAGAGACTCGGCACCGCCAGCCGCAATGCCTGCGGACCTACCACAAAGCCCAGCGTCTGAAGCGGTGTCATGCCCAGGCTGTACGCCGCCAGCCATTGGCCACGCGCCACGCCCAGAATCGCCCCGCGCATGCTTTCCGAGAGATACGCCCCCACATTGAGGCTCAGCGTCAGCACGCCAGCGGGCGTAGGCTCCAGCGAAATGCCGATGCCCGGCAAGCCGTAATACACCACGAAGATCTGCACCAGCAGCGGCGTGCCGCGCATGATGCTGACGTAGATGCGTGCGGGAATCGTGAAGATCCGCAACTGGCTGATGCCCATCAGCGCCACCACCACGCCGACGATCAGCCCGAAGAACATCGACAGCACGGCGAACTTCAGCGTGAGCAGCGTGCCCTGCAACAGTACGGGCAGGGAATCAATGACGAGCTGGAGGGCAGGCATGGCGGAGGCTGGAAGCAGTCGTAAACCGGAATGCCGCGATCATACGTGAAGCCGGGGCCGGCCCGCTGCCAGCCCCTTGTTCGAACACACTATTGCTTTCTTACTTGAGCGGCTTCGTCACGTCCGACGCAAACCACTTGTTCGACAGCTTGGTCAGCGTGCCATCCTTCCGCAGATCGTCGAGTGCCTTGTCGATGGCAGCGGCGAACTTGGGATTGTCCTTGCGGAACGGGATGGCGACCTCGGTGTTGGCACCCGGCAGCACTGCGCCCGGACGCAGCGGCAAGTTGGCCTGCTTGATCAGGTAGTTGACCATCAACCGGTCATTGAGCGCCGCATCCACGCGTTGCGAAGCCAGGTCGCGCAGGTACTCGGGCGCACCGGGATACGTCTTCACGTCGATGCCCGGCACCGACTTGGCCAATTCGTTGTAGTTGCTGCCCAGGCTCACGCCGAGCTTGTGGCCCTTGAGCGCGTCGAGCGAGGCGAACTCGCGCTTGTCGTCCTTGCGCTGGATGAGCTGGGCGGCGGAGTACACATACGGCGTGGAGAAATCGAGCGCCTGCTTGCGTTGCGGCGTGACGGAGACCTGATTGACGATGATGTCGAACTTGCCCGCCTGCAGGCCGGCGATGATCGCACTCCATTCGGTCGTCACGAATTCCGGTTTGACGCCAAGCTTGGCGGCCACGGCACGCGCCACGTCGACATCGAAGCCGTCGAGCTCGTTGTTGGCACCACGATATCCGAACGGGGGGTAGGTCCCTTCCAGACCCACCTTGAGGACACCGGCCTGCTTCACGGTGTCCAGCAGGTCGGCAGCCTGCGCTGCCGTCGCGGAAACGCCGCCCGCCACCAGTGCGGTAGCCAGCAGCGTCTTGAACCAACCCGATCGAATCGTTCGCATATGTTCTCCAGTAAGGATGCGGTTCTTTTGCCGAGCCCCTCCTCTCTTAGAGGAAGGCCGGCGGCCCTATGAGCCTATAACGGCCTCAAAGGTACCGCAAACACTATCGAAAGCGAAATAATGATTCGATATGGCTATATAACTGGGCTTTACTTACTCCCCTCTCCCGCGTGCGGGAGAGGGGCTGGGGGAGAGGGGCCAGCGGTGCAATCAACAACATGCCGCAATTTGAACCACATGCCCTCTCCCCCACCCCTCTCCCACTGACATGGGAGAGGGGAGCGCATAACGACGGGTAGCGCCCGTGTCTTACTGAAACGCCTTGTCGTTCGGCGCGGCAAACAGCTGCTTCATTTCCGGCGACAGCGCGTAGTTCATGTTGATGTTGCGCGGCGGGATCGGTTGCAGGAACCACTTGGTGTA
>NZ_JBDKXK010000063.1:0-55936 GCF_039710735.1 Cupriavidus sp. DL-D2
ACGACGGGTAGCGCCCGTGTCTTACTGAAACGCCTTGTCGTTCGGCGCGGCAAACAGCTGCTTCATTTCCGGCGACAGCGCGTAGTTCATGTTGATGTTGCGCGGCGGGATCGGTTGCAGGAACCACTTGGTGTACATCTTCTCGGCGCGGCCGCTCTTCTGGATGTCGGCCACCACATCATCCACGAGCTTCTTGAACTGGGCGTCGTCCTTGCGGAACATGCAGGCGTAGTTTTCGGTCTGCAGCGGCGTGCCGGCCACAACCCACTCACCTGCATTCTTGGCCTTGGTACGTTCGCCGTACAGCAGCGGCTCGTCCATCACGAATGCTGCGGCGCGACCCGTTTCCAGGATCAGGAACGCCTGGCCGTGGTCCTTGGCGCTGGTGAGGTTCATGTTGTAGCCCTCGCCGTTCATCTTGACCAGCAGGCGCTCGCCGGTGGTGCCGGCCGTGGTGACCACGTTCTTGCCCTTGAGGTCAGGGAAGTCGCTCACGCCCGAATCCTTCTTCGTCAGCATGCGGATGCCGTAGATGAACAGGCTGTTCGAGAAGGCCACCTGCTTCTGACGCTCGGTATTGTTCGTGGTGCTGCCGCATTCGATGTCGAGCGTACCGTTCTGCATCAGCGGAATGCGGTTCTGCGACGTGATCGGCGTCATCTTGACCTGCAGGTTCGGCATGTTCAGCGTCGACTTGACCTTGTCGACGATAGCCAGCAGGTAGTCATGCGAATAGCCCATGACTTCCTTGCCATCGGAATACGAAAAAGGAATCGACGATTCGCGATAGCCCAGCGAAATCGTGTTGCTGTCCTTGATCTTCTTGAGCGTATCGCCATCGGCGGCATGGGCGCCAGCGGCGGCACCGAGCAGGACGGCCGCAGCCAGCAGGCGGTGGACGGGGAATTGACGGACAGACAGTGACTTCATGATTCGCTCCTTCAAGGGGCTTGGTTTAATGGCACGACGAGGCAATCTCACTACCACTCACGACTTCTTCACATTCTCAGTACAACCCGTGTTGCGCCCACCCGCTCCTGCTAGGCGGCCGCTGCACTGAAATCTTCCACATCGATGGCCGGGCGGCGCCCTGCCAACTGATCCGCCAGCAGACCCGCGCTGCCCATGGCCAGCGTGAAACCCAATGCGCCGTGACCGAGGTTCAGCCACAGCCCGCGTAACCGAGATTCGCCAACCATCGGCAAACCCGTTGGCGTGGCAGGCCGCAATCCGGCCCATGGCTGCAGGCCGTCGAGGTCCGCGCCGTTCGCCACATTGCCGAACACCGCGCGCGTCTGCGACACCAGCGTCTGCGCGCGCTCGCGATCGATTACTGCACCGCCGCGCACGATATCGGCCATCCCTGCCACGCGCAGCGTGTTGCCGATGCGCGCATAGACGATCTTGTTGGCGAAGTCCGTCACGCTGATATGCGGAGCCTGCACGCCATCGGCGATCGGCACCGTGATGCTGTAACCCTTCAGCGGCCACAGCATCGGCCGGACACCCGCCGGACGCAGCAATGGCACGCTGCCGATGCCGCCCGACACGATGACGGCATCCGCTGCAATCTCGCCCTGATCGGTGCGCAGGCCCGTTACCCGGTCACCCTGACGCATCAATTCGGTCACCCGCGTGCCGAAGCGCAGCGTCACGGCAGGATTGCCTTGCAACAGATGGGCCAGCGATACGCAAAAACGATGACAATCGCCCACTTCCTCGCTCGGCGTGTAGATCGCACCGGCGATATCTTCCTGAATACCGGCCAACGCCGGCTCCAGCGCCACCGTGGCCGTACGATCCAGCGCCTGCTGTTCGCATCCCAGGCTGGCTTGGTAATCGAGCAGCCGGCAAGCCGACTCGTAGGCGGCGGTATCGCGATGCACCACAAGCTTGCCGCGCCGCGCAAAATCGAAACCGCCACCCTCCTCGCGGGCATCGGGCCGTTCCACGAACGCCTGCATCAGATCCCGCGAATAGAACGCCAGGCGCAGCAGCTTGCGCGTCGTGGCCTCGCTGGTCGATGCATTGCAAGCCCGTACAAACGCCATCAGCCAGCGCCATTGATCCGGGTCCATCGACGGACGGAAACGCATCGGCGAATCGCGGTCCAGCAGCCACCCCGGCACCTTCGACAGCACGCCAGGGCCGGCAAGCGGCGCCACGTAGCTGTAGCTGAGCTGGCCACCGTTGGCGAAGCTGGTTTCCTCGCCCGGCCCGGTGTGCCGTTCCACCACCGTCACCTCATGCCCGTCATTGGCCAGTCGCCATGCCGTGGTCATGCCCACCACACCTGCGCCCACGATTGCGATTCGCACTCTGCACCTGCTTTCCATCAAAACGATGGGCCAGAGCGTAGAACACACGCGGCCGCTTGCCCAATGCCAATACGTGCCAGAATATGTCCTCAAGCTATAGGTGCGCACCACGGGTCTACCCTGTAGTGCAAAGCACCATTGCGCCTTCCGCCTACGCACCATGGCGGTCACCACTTGGCACCACAACGATGCGCCTGCGCCAGATCGAAGTCTTCCGCGCGGTGATGCTGACAGGCACCGTCAGCGAAGCCGCCCGCCTGCTCCATGTCTCCCAACCCGTCGTCACGCGCGTGCTACAGCACGCCGAGGCGTCGCTGGGCTTTCGTCTGTTCGATCGGCAACGCGGCAGGCTCCAGCCGACTCCCGAAGCCGTGGCGTTGTATGGCGATGTCGAAAGGCTATATGGCGAGATCGAGCGCGTACGGCGCGTTTCCGAAAGCCTGCGGCACAAGGGCGCGGGACGCCTGCGCGTGGCCGCGACGCCTAGCCTGGCCAATCCGCTGCTAGTCCCCGCCGTGCGACGCTTCTGCGCGCGACACCCCGAAACGCAGGTACAGGTGCTGACGCACCATACGAACGAGATCGTCGCGGCGCTGCTCGCCAACCAGATCGATGTGGGATTCGCGTTTTCCCCACCGCTGCACGAAGCGATTACGAGCCAACCCGTCGCCACCGGACGCATGCTGCTGGCCGTGCCGCGCGAGCAGCCGTTGCCTGCGGGCCGGCGCGGCGTGGTGCCGATCCGCAAGGTCATGGAGCGACCGTTCATCGGCTATGACGACGACAGTTCGCTCGGCCTGCTAGTCCGACAGACATTGGCACGCCATGCGCTGGAACCACACTCCACGCTGGAAGTACAAACCTATTCGCTCGCGCTGGCGCTGGTCGATGCCGGACTCGGCCTGACATTGCTCGACCAGTACACCGCGCTGAGCGCCAACCCAGATCACGTGACGCTGCACGATGTGCAGCCCGAACTAGGCTTCGAGATCCAGATGCTGCGCGCGAGCCATCGCGGCGCGTCGAGCCTCGTCGACGATATGCACGCGCAGTTCACGGCTGCGGCTGGGGCGCTCGCCGCCACGCTCGACGATCGGCTGGCAGCATCGTTGGTCCACTTTGATCCGCCGGGACGCTGACGATCGATTCGATTTGACGAGTGAGCAGACAATTGACAGCCCCGGCGTGGGGCACCATCATCGACATGCCCCTACCGGCGCGTGAAACCTTATGTTCGTCCTGACCCTGATCCTTCTTGTGCTGGCGAGCGCGTTCTTCTCGATCTCCGAGATCGCCCTGACCGCGGCCCGGCGCACCAAACTCCAAGTCCTCTCCGAACGCGGCGATCGCCGTGCCACCAAGGTGTTGCTGCTCAAGGAAGAGCCCGGCAACTTCTTCACGATCGTGCAGATCGGCGTGAACAGCGTGGCGATCCTGGCCGGTATCCTCGGCGAAAAGCACGTCTCGGACCTGCTCTACGAACTCCTGCTGAGCTATATGGATGCCGGGGTCGCGCAACGCGTGGCCAATATCGGCTCGTTCCTGGTGGTGACGCTGCTCTTCATCCAGTTCGCCGACCTGATTCCGAAACGCATCGCGATGACATTCCCCGAAGCCTGCGCGGTGCAGGTCATCGGCCCGATGCTGATGCTGCTGCGGATCTTCAAGCCCGTAGTGTGGGTCTTCAATGCCGCTGCCGACGCCATGCTGCGCCTGCTCGGCATTCCCACCAAGCCCGTGGACCAGATCACCACGGAAGACATCGCCGCAATGGTCGATGCCGGTGCCGAGGCCGGCGTGCTGCACAAGCATGAACTGCACCTGATCGAGAACGTATTCGAACTGGACTCGAAGCCGATCACCGCAATCATGACGCCGCGTGACGACGTGGTCTTCCTGACGCTCGACGAATCCGCCGACAGCATCCGCCGCAAGCTGGTCAAGCAACCGCACGGCCAGTATCCGGTCTGCGGCAAGAGCATCGACGACGTGCTCGGTTTCATGGACTCCAAGGCCATCCTGCAACTGCTGCTGGCCAACGAAAGCGCCGCCGTGCTCGACGATATCGGCAAGCACTACGACAAGAACGTGCTCGTGATTCCAGACACACTGACGCTATCCGAATCGCTGACGCGCTTCCGCGAGATGCACGAGAACTTCGCGATCGTGATGAACGAATATGGACTGGTGGTGGGAATCGTCACGCTGGACGACAGCGTCGGCGCGCTGATGGGCGACATCCTTTACACGAACGAAGACGAACAGATCGTGCGCCGCGACGACTCGTCATGGCTCGTGGATGGCCTCACGCCGCTGGTGGACCTGAAGAAGGCGCTGGAACTGGAAACGCTGCCCGGCGACGACTATGTCGACACCGCAGCAGGCCTGGTCATCTACGCGCTGAAACGCATCCCGAAGAAATCGGAATCGATCACCGTGGCCGGCTACCGCTTCGAAGTGCTCGACATCGACCATCACAAGATCGACCAGTTGCTGGTGTCGAGGTTGCCGGTGGTGGCAAAGGCGTCCGAGTAACCCTTGTTTTTTGCTCCCCTCTCCCGCAAGGCGGGAGAGGGGAGCAAAACCACAGTAAAAATCAATCGCCCAAAAACAAAACCGACGCGTGCTTGCACAGGCGTCGGTTTGAGATTTACTACTTTTGTTGCTTGCCGGTGGTCGAATACGTCGGCAGCTTCTTGTTTTGGCGGAGAGGGTGGGATTCGAACCCACGGTACCGTCGCCGGTACGCCTGATTTCGAGTCAGGTACATTCGACCACTCTGCCACCTCTCCGGTAACTGGGTCGTTGCGTTTCAGCAGCGAAGCCAAGATTATAGGGACATTGCTACGAATTGCGCAAGCCCCTTCCTGCAATTTTTTAGGCTTCCGGTTCCAGTCGCTCGGTGCCACCCATGTAGGGTTGCAGCGCCTTCGGCACAGTCAGCGAACCATCGGCGTTCTGGTAGTTTTCGAGAATCGCCACGAGCGTGCGGCCCACGGCCAGGCCCGAGCCGTTCAGCGTATGCACGAGTTCCGGCTTGCCTTGCGCGGCGCGCGAGCGGGCCTGCATGCGGCGCGCCTGGAAGTCGCCCATGTTCGAGCACGAGCTGATTTCGCGGTACGTGTTCTGCGCGGGAATCCACACTTCGATATCGTAGGTCTTGGTACTGCCGAAACCCATGTCGCCCGTGCACAGCACCACGGTGCGGAACGGCAGGTCCAGCTTCTTGAGGATGGCTTCGGCGTGGCCGGTCATCTGTTCCAGCGCGTCCATCGACTGGTCTGCCGACACGACCTGAACCATCTCGACCTTGTCGAACTGGTGCTGGCGGATCATGCCGCGCGTATCCTTGCCATACGAGCCAGCTTCGGAGCGGAAGCACGGGGTATGCGCCACGAAACGCAGCGGCAGTTTCTCGGCCGCGACGATGGCATCGCGGACCATATTGGTCAGCGGCACTTCGGCGGTCGGGATCAGATAGAAATTCTCGATCGTGTCCTGACCGTCCTCGCCACCCACCTTGCGCGGCACCTTGAACAGATCGTCTTCGAACTTCGGCAGTTGGCCCGTGCCGCGCATCGACGCAGCATTGACGATGTAGGGCACGTACATCTCGGTGTAGCCGTGCTCCAGCGTATGCGTATCGACCATCAGCTGCACCAGCGCGCGGTGCATGCGGGCGATACCGCCACGCAGGAAGGTGAAGCGCGAACCGGTCACCTTCGAAGCGGTCTCGAAATCCAGGCCCAGTTGCGCGCCGACATCGACGTGGTCCTTCACCTCGAAATCGAACGTGCGCGGCGTGCCGACGCGGCGCACTTCCACGTTCTGGGTCTCGTCCTTGCCCACGGGGACGCTGGCGTCCGGCAGGTTCGGAATCGACATCATGGCGTCGTTGAGCTGGCCCTGGATCTGGCCCAGACGCTCGGCCGAAGACTTCAGCGTGTCGGCAATGCCAGCCACTTCGGCCATCGGGGCCGAGGCGTCTTCGCCTTTGCCCTTGAGCATGCCGATCTGCTTGGACAGCGCGTTACGGCGCGCCTGCAGGTCTTCGGTCTGGGTCTGCAGTTGCTTGCGTTCGGCCTCCAGGGCCTGGAACGTTGCAATGTCGAGTTGGAATCCGCGCGTGGCAAGGCGTTGGGCCACGGCGTCGATGTCTTTGCGGAACAGCTGGATGTCGAGCATGTTGCGGGTCGGTGTGCAGTACCGGCGACATGCCGGCGGAACGCGACATTTTACTGCACCCACATGGCCGCACGCGCCGAATCTGCCGGGTTTTCGTCCCGTTGTTCTCGGGCGAGCGCCATATGGCGCCGCACCCTCAGTCTTTGTCGCCGCTTTCCGAGGGGTTCCTTGCGCCCTTCTGCTCCCGATGCCAGGCCGCATCGAGATCGCGCAGGTGCCGCAATTTGTCGCCGATCTTGCCCTCCAGCCCGCGCGGGGTGGGCTGATACCAGTCCTGGCGCCGCAGGTCGTCAGGCAGGTAGTGCTCGCCGGCGGCATAGGCTTCGGGCTCGTCATGCGCATAGCGATACGCGTGACCGTAGCCGAGTTCCTTCATCAGCTTGGTCGGCGCATTGCGCAGATGCACGGGCACCGGTCGCGATTTATCCTTGGCGACGAATGCGCGTACCGCGTTATAGGCGTTGTAGCCCGCGTTGGACTTCGGCGCCACGGCCAGATAGATCAGCGCCTGGCCCAGCGCCAGTTCGCCCTCGGGCGAGCCCAGTCGCTCGTAGGTTTCCGCTGCATCAAGCGTGATGCGGGCCGCGCGCGGATCGGCCAGTCCGATGTCTTCCCACGCCATCCGCACAATGCGGCGCGCCAGATAGCGTGGATCTGCGCCGCCGTCGATCATCCGGCAGAACCAGTACAGCGCGCCATCGGGATCGGAGCCGCGCACGGACTTGTGCAGCGCGCTGATCTGGTCGTAGAACGCGTCGCCGCCCTTGTCGAAGCGCCGCAGGTTCTCGGCCAGCGCACTGCCCAGCAGCGCCGTATCCACCAACTGCGCACCGGCATTGCGCGCGGCGCGCACCACGATCTCGATGTTGTTGAGCAGCTTGCGGCCATCGCCATCGGCCGATCCGACGATCAGCGTCATGGCCTCGTCGTCCCAGGCCACGCCACCGAGTTCTTCGCTCGCACGCAGCACCAATTGGCGCAACTCGGTTTCATCAAGGCTCTTGAGCACGTACACCGCCGCACGCGACAGCAATGCGCCGTTGACCTCGAACGACGGGTTCTCGGTGGTGGCGCCGATGAACACGAACAGCCCGCTTTCCACATGAGGCAGGAAAGCATCCTGCTGGCTCTTGTTGAAGCGGTGCACCTCATCGACGAACACCAGTGTGCGCCGGCCGTGCGCGCGGTATTGCTCGGCGCGCTCCACGGCTTCGCGGATATCTTTCACGCCCGACAGCACCGCCGACAACGCGATGAACTCGGCATCGAACGCATTGGCCATCAGCCGCGCCAGCGTGGTCTTGCCTACGCCGGGCGGCCCCCACAGGATCATCGAATGCGGCTCGCCCGATTCAAAGGCCACGCGCAGTGGCTTGCCGGCGCCCAGCAGGTGCTGCTGGCCGATGACTTCGTCGATATTGCGCGGGCGCAGACGCTCCGCGAGCGGTTGCCGGGAACGTTCAGGGGGGTCGGAGAACAGCGAATCCGCCACGATGCGAAAGCCTTTCAGTAGATGCGGCCGCCGAAGCGGCGCGGAACGCCACAGTGTAGACCATCCCGTGCCGCGCACTTTTTCCTGAAGCCCGCCTAAAGGTTTGCTTGCAATGTGCCGATAGCACCCAATGGCCCGCGTTTCACGCCACACGGGCAGACTCGGCGCCGGCACGACCGGCGGCTCACCGCAGGACATTGTTTTCGAACTTCGAGGATTTGTATGCTGCGCTACCGCATGCTGATGTTCAAGCTGAACCGGCTGGCTAACAAGAACAAGCTCAACGCCGTGGATGAGGTGTCGCTGGCCGGCCAGTTCACGGAATTGATCGAATCGCAGGAAGACGCCGACCGGGTCATCGAGGACCTGTTCGAGCACGAGAATCCGCATGTGCGCCGCATTGGCCTGTCCGCCATCCGCCGCACCCGCCGCCACGGTGGACGCCTGCTCCCGGCAGCGCTGCTTAAACGCATGGCCGATGTGGAAGGCTGGATTCGACACGACGCCATCTGGATCGTGCAGGAAGCCACCATGGATGGCGCCGAACTGCGCGCCGCCCTGCGTCGCGTGGCGGGCAATGTGAAACTGCCGCAGGACGCGGTGCGCGCCAAGCAGAACCCCGCCGACGGCCACCTCAACGCCGCCGTGCGCGCGAGGCAGTATCTCGATGTACTGATCGCAAAATCAGCCGCCGCTCACAATGAAGCGCTGGCGGCAGGAGGCGGACTGGCGGGTGCCACTGACGGCAAACCCTACGCGCAGGACTCCGTAGGCCACATCCGGGCCGTGCATCGCCAGCTTCAGAAAAAGACGGCGGGGCGCAAGCTCAAGAGCAGCACCAAACTCACGTTCCGCAAGATCGAGCCGCGATACTCCGAGAACGACAACCGGCGCTTCCTGACCTGATGCAACCTGCCGCATGGCGGGCGGCGCACCGATGCTGCGCCGCCGCATGAGCGGGATGGCAAGGCGATCTGAATTCTTTCGAATGCGGAAACCGGCGCGCCACCCCGCCTTGTCATCCTTTACCATGGCAGGCAGCCGGCATTTGGCGCCGGCATGACAGGAGGACATCACTGCCATGGCCATCACCACCCGCGTACGCAAGAAGAAGCAGTATCGGAAAGCGGTGCTGAAACTGCGCGCCGCCATCAAGCGCGGCGACGAGGAAGCGATCCGTATCCGCCGCGAGAAACTGCAGGCACTGCCGAAACCGCGCCAGCGCTACGCGCGCGAATCACTGGCGGGGTAGATCCCCTCCGCATCACCAGCAGCAATCAGCCGCGCGCCCGTTCGGTCAGTGTCTTCACTGCATCGGCCGGCAGCGGGCCGTGGCAGCTGCGCTCTCCCCCCGTCTGACCCACGATCAGCCAGACTTTGTCCGGCGTTCCCTTCGGGTGAAACACCCAGGCCGGTCCGCGCGCCAGGCTGGCGGCGGGCAGGTCTTCCAATGCTCCCCTGTCGGGAGATTGCAGCAGCGCGGCGCATTCCGTCGGTGCAATGCGCGTGGCCTGGAGGAAGTCGCTATTGGCGAGCACTTCGGGCAGCGCGGTATCCGAGCCGCGCAGGAAGGCGTCCACGTCGAACCGGCTGGCATGGCTGGTTGCGCAGCCGGCCAGCACCAGTGCGGCGGCCACGGCACTGCCGGATGCCACGAACGTGCGGCAGGAATACAGGAAAGCGGGGGCGTCTTTCATCGATGGTGTCCTTGGCGCGGCGTTGATTCGCCAGATGCGCTTATTGCTTCATCACGTCGGCGCCCTTCGGCACCGTGAAGCGGAACGCGTCCGCAGGCAGCGGTGGATTCTTCTGGATGCCCGTGAACGTCAGCATCGTCGTGTTGCCGAACGCATCGCGCAATTCCATCGCCTCCAGATTACCGCCCTTGAAGCCAATGGCGATCCGCTCGAACTGCGTGTCCTTCGCCTTCGGCGTCAGGTCAAGCCACTCCACGCCGTCACGCGTGGCGCCATTCTTCACGTCGAAGTTCTTGCCCAGATCGTTGCTGCCGAACAGGATGGCCGCCGGGCTCGATCCCAGCGCGCCATCGAGCTTGCGCTCGGTGACCTGATTCAGGTCTTTGTCGTAGATGTACAGCGTCTGGCCATCGGCCTGCAGAAGTTGATCATAGGGCTTGGTATAGCGCCACGTGAACTTGCCAGGCCGCGCAAAGGCGAACGTGCCGCTGGAGGTACCAGCCACCTTGGTGTCGGCGCCCTGCCCCTTGATCTGCTTTTGCGTGAATTCGCCGCGTGCGGACTTCACCGTGGTCACGAAGGTCTGCAACTGGTCGGTAGCAGCGGCCTGGGCGGCAGGCACAGCCGCCAGCAACGCCAGCGACGCGCACAGCGGCGCGAGGATGCGAGTTCGCATGAATCCAATCCTTTATGAGTCGCGAATGACGGTTAGAGCCTAATGCGGAACGGCAATTCCGCGACAGGCTGTGACCGGCGTAACGGTATATTACCCGTCACATGGCAGAGGGGAGGCGCTCAGTCGTCGCTGGCGGCCCCGGCGCCAGCCGGCACCAGGATGTCGCGATTGCCGTTGCCCGACATGGCCGAGACCAGGCCGGCCTTCTCCATGTCTTCCAGCAGACGCGCCGCACGGTTGTAGCCGATGCGCAGATGACGCTGCACGAGCGAGATCGAAGCGCGGCGGTTCTTGACCACCACTTCCACGGCCTGGTCGTAGAGCGGGTCGGCCTCGCCGCCGCTGCTGCCGATACCGGCGCCGCCACCGAGGCTGTCGCCAGCCCCATCGCCGTCGACCAGCCCGCCTTCGAGAATGCCCTCGATGTAGTTGGCCTCGCCACCTTCCTTGAGCTTCTCGACCACGCGGTGGACTTCATCGTCCGAGACAAACGCGCCGTGCACCCGCACCGGCATGCCCGTGCCCGGCGCCAGATAAAGCATGTCACCCATGCCCAGCAGCGCTTCGGCGCCCTGCTGGTCCAGGATCGTGCGCGAATCGATCTTGCTGCTGACCTGGAACGCGATGCGGGTCGGCACGTTGGCCTTGATCAGACCGGTGATCACATCCACGGACGGACGCTGCGTGGCCAGCACGAGGTGCAACCCTGCGGCACGCGCCTTCTGGGCAATCCGCGCAATCAGTTCTTCGACCTTCTTGCCCACCACCATCATCAGGTCGGCCAGTTCGTCGATGACGATGACGATGGTCGGCAGCTTGTCGAGCGGCTCCGGTGCGTCCGGCGTCAGGCTGAACGGGTTCGGAATCTTCTCTTCCTTGGCCGCAGCCTCGTCGATCTTCTTGTTGTAGCCGGCCAGGTTGCGCACGCCGAGCTTGCTCATGAGCTTGTAGCGGCGCTCCATCTCGCCCACGGCCCAGTTCAGCGCATTGCCGGCCTGGCGCATGTCGGTCACCACCGGGCACAGCAGATGCGGAATTCCTTCGTAGACGCTCATTTCGAGCATCTTGGGGTCGATCAGGATCAGGCGGACCTGATCCGCGCGCGCCTTGTAGAGCAGCGACAGGATCATCGCGTTGATGCCCACCGACTTGCCCGAACCCGTGGTGCCGGCCACCATGCAGTGCGGCATCTTGGCGAGGTCGGCCACCATCGGCTTGCCGGCGATATCCTTGCCGAGCGCCATGGTCAGGCTCGACACGCTCTCGTTGTAGACCTGCGAACCGAGGATTTCCGAAAGCCGCACAGTCTGGCGCTTCGGATTCGGCAGTTCCAGACCCATGTAGTTCTTGCCGGGAATCGTCTCAACCACGCGGATCGACACCAGCGACAGGCTCCGCGCCAGATCGCGCGCCAGGTTCACCACCTGACTGCCCTTCACGCCCGTGGCCGGCTCGATTTCGTAGCGCGTGATGACCGGACCCGGATAGGCGGCCACGACCTTGACCTCGACGCCAAAGTCCTTGAGCTTCTTCTCGATCAGCCGTGACGTGTATTCCAGCGTCTCGGCGCTGACGGTTTCCTGCTGCGTAGGAATCGGATCGAGCAGCGACAGCGGCGGCAGGTCCGTATCCTGGATATCGGCGAACAGCGGCTGCTGCTTCTCGCGCTCCACACGTTCGTGCTTGGGCACGGCCTGCGGACGCACGATCTGCACCGGTGCGGCTTCTTCCTGCTTCACGCGTTGCACTTCCACCGTCTCGGTACGTTCCACCTTGGCGGCGGCACCGATGATGCGGTCCTGCTTGTTTTCACGACGCGCCTTGAAGCCGGCGAAGCCCGTTTCGACGAACGCGCCGACCTGCTCTGCCACGGCGATCCATGAGAAATGGAAGAACAGCGACAGGCCGATCGCAAACATCAGCAACAGCAGCAGCGTGGCGCCGGAGAAGCCCAGCGCGAGTTGCAGCCAGCCGCCGAGCAGGTCGCCCAGTACGCCGCCCGGCGCGCGCGGCAAGGCCGAGCGCAGCGGATACATGCGGATGGCTTCCAGGCCCATGCTGGAAACGAGTGTCAGTGCAAAGCCGATCCAGCTCACGGCGGTGCTGTGCTGCTGCGGTTCGGGCAGGCGCTCGGGCAGTTCGGCGGTCAGCACACGCCAGCCGCGCCAGCAGCGGCGCATCAGCAGCACGCTCCACCAGTAAGCCGAGAAACCGAAAATGAAGAACAGCACATCGGCCACCCAGGCGCCCACACGGCCGCCGAGGTTGTGGATATCCGCCACCTGGCTGGCATGCGACCAGCCGGGATCGGCCTTGCTGTAGCTCGCCAGAACGCAGACGAAGCCAAGGGTCACGGCGAGCAGCAGGAACCAGCGTACCTCGCCCAGCAGCTTGCCGATTCGCGAGGGAAGTGCCGACGGGTCGGTTCGGGTAGTCGTGGTTGCGCGCGCCATGCCTCAGGTTTCAGTCGATCGCTCGGAGTGGAGGATGGCGGCCATTTTACCCTTGGCCGGCACTATCGCACTCATTGGAATTTGCAACAGTCGGCAAACGCCGTGCCACTTATAATGGCGGTTTCCGATGACACCGGTGCGACCATCGCACCGGCTCATCTGCTGCCTACAGGAACGCATCATGTCCGCAAAACACGCAAAAGTGCTGATTCTCGGGTCCGGCCCGGCTGGTTATACCGCCGCCGTCTACGCGGCCCGCGCCAACCTGAACCCGGTGCTGATCACCGGCCTGGCCCAGGGCGGCCAGCTGATGACCACGACCGACGTGGAAAACTGGCCCGCCGATGCTAACGGCGTCCAGGGACCGGACTTGATGCAGCGTTTCCTGGCGCACGCCGAGCGCTTCAACACCGAAATCATTTTCGATCACATCCACACGGCCAAGCTGACCGAGAAGCCCATCCGCCTGATTGGCGATTCCGGCGAGTACACCTGCGATGCGCTGATCATCGCCACGGGCGCCTCGGCACAGTATCTGGGCCTGCCGTCCGAAGAAAGTTTCATGGGCCGCGGCGTGTCGGCCTGCGCCACCTGCGATGGCTTCTTCTACAAGAACCAGGAAGTGGCCGTGATCGGCGGCGGCAATACCGCTGTCGAGGAAGCGCTCTACCTGTCGCACATCGCCAGCAAGGTGACCGTGATCCACCGCCGCGACAAGTTCCGTGCCGAGCCGATCCTGGTGGACCGCCTGCTGCAACGCGTGAAGGAAGGCCGCGTGGAACTGCGCTACGACCACACGCTGGACGAAGTGCTGGGCGACAACTCGGGCGTGACCGGCCTGCGCATCCGCAGCACCAAGGACACGACGAAGACGGAAGACCTGAAGCTCGCCGGCCTGTTCGTGGCGATCGGCCACAAGCCGAACACCGATCTCTTCGTGGACCAGCTCGAGATGAAAAACGGCTACATCGTGACCAAGAGCGGCCTGTCGGGCGACGCTACCGCTACGAACATCCCGGGCGTGTTTGCCGCCGGCGACGTGCAGGATCATGTGTATCGCCAGGCCATCACCAGCGCGGGCACGGGCTGCATGGCCGCGCTCGACGCGCAGCGTTACGTTGAAGCGCTGAAGTAAATTTGTCCGACCCCGGACGCCGGGGACAGGAAAACGGGGACGTCCGCCTAGCCGCGGCCGTCCCCGTTTTCCTTATAATCGACGCGCGTATCTGGAGATTTTCCCATGCCACAAGGCGCCAAGACTCCCCCGAAGCGGTTCGGCCTGAACGATCTGGCCGCCCTGCGAGACAACCTGAAGGTGGAAGCCGAACGGCGCGAAGCCGAGCGGCTGGCCGCCGAGGCCGCCGCACAGCGCGCTGCCGAAGAAGCCAACGTCTTCCGCGCCAACGTCGGCCAGGTCAGCACGCTGCGCGACCGCAACCATGTGCCGACGCCCCGCAAAGCCCCCGCCCCCATTCCGGTCCAAAGCCAGCTCAACGACAAGGCCGTGCTCGAAGCATCGCTGTCCGACGAGTTCGATGTCGAGAACCTGCTCGATATCGACGAGACCATGTCGTTTCGCCGTCCCGGCATTGGCGAAGACGTGATCAAGAAGCTGCGACGCGGCGAGTGGGTGCCGCAGGACAAAGTGGACCTGCATGGCCTGCGCAGCGACGAGGCGCGCGAGGCACTGGCCAACTTTCTGCGCCGCTCGGTGCGTAACGGCGTGCGCTGCGTGCGCGTGATCCACGGCAAGGGCATCGGCTCGCCCGACAAGCTGCCCGTGCTCAAGGGCAAGGTGCGCAGCTGGCTCGTGCAGAAAGAGGAAGTGATCGCCTTCGTCCAGGCGCGCGAGTCCCAGGGTGGCGCCGGCGCATTGATGGTACTGCTGCGCCAACCCAAACCCTGACGCCCATGCACCTGCCGTTCGATCTGCTGATGGGGCGGCTGCCGCTGATCCTGCATGTGATGGAGGTCATCGGTGTGCTCGCGTTTGCCGTGTCTGGCGTGGTCGATGCACGCAGGCAGCGGATGGATGCCGTGGGCACCTTTATCGTCGCCTTTGCCACGGCGTTCGGCGGCGGCACCCTGCGCGACGTGCTGCTGGATCGGCGCCCGTTCTACTGGGTCGAGCATGAATACTACGTGCTGCTGATCTTTGCGATGTCGATCGGCGCGGCCATCGTGTTCCGCGTGGTCAGCAGCGTGGCGTCCGACCGCACGATGCTGGTAGCCGATGCCATCGGCCTGGGACTGTTCTCGGTCACGGGCACTTCCCTGGCGCTGGTGGCCCAGATGACGCCGACGGTGGCCGTCATGATGGGCATCATTTCGGCCGTGTTCGGCGGCGTAGTGCGCGACGTACTCTGCAACGAAGTACCGATGATCCTGCGTGACCGCTCGCCTTACGCGACCTGCTCGTTCTTTGGCTGCTGGGTGTACGTGGGCCTGACGTGGCTGCGCACCGGGCAGGAAGTGGCGCTGCTGGCGGGGGCACTGGTGACGGTGAGCATGCGGCTGCTGTCGGTGCAGTTCAAGTGGAAGTTGCCGAGTTGAAATCGGCGTACCACTGTTTTTCTCCCCTCTCCCGCACAGCGGGAGAGGGGAATCCAACAATAGGTAGATTCAAAAAACGCCAACAAAAAAGCCGGCATTCGCCGGCTTTTTCTCAACTCAAACCCAACAACCGCTCAAACAGCTGCTTCATCCTGTTCGCCCGTGCGAATCCGGATCACGCGTTCGATTTCGGTCACGAAGATCTTGCCGTCGCCGATCTTGCCGGTGTGGGCGGCCTTGACGATGGCGTCGAGCACGGTGTCCAACTGGTTCTCGGCCACGACCACTTCGATCTTGATCTTCGGGAGGAAGTCCACCACGTATTCGGCGCCGCGATACAGTTCAGTATGACCCTTCTGGCGGCCGAAGCCCTTCACCTCGGTCACCGTCAGGCCCGTCACACCCACATCTGCCAGCGCTTCGCGCACTTCGTCGAGCTTGAACGGTTTGATGATGGCGGTAATCTGCTTCATGGCTGGCCTCTGTGTCTCTGATGTCGGAAGATGTCAGATTCTAGCCCGAAACACCACATGCGGATTGCGGGCACCCCCACATTGTCCGCAATCCTTATGCCAGACGGGGACTCGATGAGCCCCCTCAAACGGGTCAATCGGCTTGATCGGGAATCCGCGCCAGATCACGCATCCACACCGCCGACTCCCCATCGCTGGGCGCACGCCAGTCGCCACGTGGCGACAGCGAGCCGCCCGAACCAACCTTCGGTGCATTCGGCACACACGAGCGCTTGAACTGGCTGGTGCGGAAGAACCGATCGACGAAGATGCCGAGGATGCGCTTGATTTCCGGGAGTTGATAGCTGTTGCGGGCCACATGCGGGCCATTGGGCCACGCGCCGCGCTCCACGTCGCTCCATGCATGAAGCGCAAGAAAGGCCACTTTCGACGGCGAATAACCGTAGCGCAGCGTGTAGTAAAGGTTGAAATCCTGCAGCTCGTACGGCCCGATGATCTGCTCGGTCTTCTGCTCGGGCGCCTTGTCCAGACCGCCCGCTGCCGCACCGCTCGGCACCAGTTCGGGGCTGATGTCCGTGTCGAGCACCGCCATCAGCACCTCCTTGCCGCTGTCGATGACCTGACCAGTATCGGCCACCCAGCGCACCAGGTGGCTGATCAGCGTCTTGGGCACGCTCGCGTTGACGTTGTAGTGCGACATGTGATCGCCCACGCCGTACGTGCACCAGCCCAGCGCCAGTTCGCTGAGGTCGCCCGTGCCGATCACGATGGCGCCGTTGTGGTTGGCCAGCCGGAACAGGTGGTTGGTGCGCTCGCCAGCCTGCACGTTCTCGAAGGTCACGTCGAACACCGGCTCGCCGCGTGCATAGGGGTGATCCAGATCCTTGAGCATCGCCATGCAGCTCGGCCGGATATCGATTTCGCGCGCGGTGCAGCCCACCACTTCCATCAACTCGCGCGCCTGCTTCAGCGTGCGGTCGCTCGTGGCAAAGCCCGGCATCGTATAGGCCAGGATGTTCGCGCGCGGCAGGCCGAGGCGATCCATCGCCCGGGCGCAGACCAGCAACGCGTGCGTGGAATCGAGTCCGCCCGATACGCCAATCACCACCTTGGCAATCTTGCTCGAAGACAGCCGCTGCACCAGCGCCTGCACCTGGATGTTGTAGACCTCCATGCAGCGCTCGTCGCGGCGGCGCGGGTCGGCCGGCACGTACGGGAACCGCTCGACGCGACGCTCCAGCGGTAGCGTCCCCGCCGGCAGGTCCACGCGGAACGCGACCACGTCGAACTGTTCCACTTCCTCGCGATGCCGGCGCACCGACTGGCCGAACGAGGTCTGGTGCATGCGCTCGCGCGAGAGCCGCTCCAGGTCCACATCGGCGAACAGCAGATGCGAACTGTCGGCAAAGCGCTCGGATTCGCCTAGCAGTTCGCCGTTCTCGCAAATCAGTGCCTGACCGTCCCAGGCCAGGTCGGTGGTGGATTCGCCCTTGCCGGCCGAGGTGTACAGGTAGGCGGCCATGCAGCGCGCCGACTGCTGCGACACCAATTGATGCCGATAGCCCGACTTTCCCACCACGATGTTCGATGCCGACAGGTTCACCAGCACCGTGGCGCCGGCCAGCGCCGCAAACGACGACGGAGGGATTGGCACCCAGACGTCCTCGCAGATTTCCACGTGGAAACGGAAGAACGGAATGTTCTCGATCTCGAACAACAGGTTGGCGCCGAACGGGACCTCGGCGCCAAGCAGCGAGAGGGTGTCGATGGCCGCGCAGTCGGCCGGGCTGAACTGGCGGGCTTCGTAGAATTCCCAGTAGTTCGGCAGGTAGGATTTGGGCACCACGCCTTGCACCGCGCCGTTGTTGACCACCACCGCGCAGTTGAACAACTGGTGCTCCACCAGCACAGGCATGCCGACGATGATCGCGGCGCGGATGCCGGTGGATGCCTCGACGATGGCCTGCAGCGCCAGTTCGCACTCGCGCAGCAGTGCGCGCTGGTGGAACAGATCGTCGCAGGTGTAAGCCGGCAGCCCGAGTTCGGGGAACGCCACCAGCACGGCGCCGCCGTCCGCCGCCTGGCGGGCCAGCGCAATGGTCTGCTCGGCATTGAACGCCGGATCGGCCACACGGCACTCGGGCACGCCAACGGCCACGCGCGCAAAGCCGTGGGAATAGAGGTTATAGAACGGGTGCGTCATGTCAGGGCCCAGGGGGAGGCGCGATGGAAGCAATGGAGGCATTCTACGACGCCAAGCCCATAGACGGCGTCGGCGTCACGCTGACTACGCCTGCAGCACACAGGCGATTCCGGTAGACTCGGCCAGCCCTGCCGTCGTCCCCTTGTCTGCTCCCGCCTGCCCTCATGACCGCGCCCCGATGACCGAACCGCGCCCCGAATACCGCACGGAAATCGTGTCGGACCTTGCCGAGATCGATGCCGCCGACTGGGATGCCCTGCTCGCCACGCAACCCGAACCCACGCCGTTCCTGCGCCACGCCTTCCTGCATGCATTGCATGGCAGCGGCAGCGCTGACGATGACACTGGCTGGTCGCCGCGCTTCCTGACGATCTGGGTGACGGATGGCAAGGCGCCAGGCAAAGACCGGCTGGCGGCTGCGATGCCGCTGTATGCCAAGTCGCACTCTTATGGCGAGTACGTATTCGACTGGGCCTGGGCCGACGCCTATCGCCAGCATGGCATTCCCTACTACCCCAAGCTGCTGTCGGCCATTCCGTTCACGCCGGTGCGCGGCGCCCGCCTGCTGGCCGAGGACGATCTCGCGCGGCGCATTCTTCTGCGTTTTGCGCTGACGCTGGCCGAAGAGAGCCAGCTGTCGTCGCTCCACATCCTGTTTCCGTCCGACCATGAAGCCGATCTCATGGACGAGGCCGGCCTGATGATGCGCCACGGCGTGCAGTTCCACTGGACCAATCCGGGATACGAAAGCTTCGACGCGTTCCTGGCCACGCTGTCGCAGAAGAAGCGCAAGAACATCCGCGCCGAGCGGCGCCGTGTGGCCGACGCCGGCATCACGTTCCGCCAGTTGCGCGGCGTGCAGATCGACGATGACGCGTGGAAATTCTTCAACCGATGTTATCGGCAGACGTACCGCGAGCATCATTCCACGCCTTACCTGAACCTGGATTTCTTCCGGAAGATCGGCGAGGCGATGCCGGAAAACCTGCTGCTAGTCATCGCCCAGCGCGACGGCCACGACATTGCCAGCTCCCTGGTGGTCTACGACGCCGACCCGGCAGTGAGTACGCTGTATGGCCGCTATTGGGGCGCGCTGGAACATCACGCGTGCTTGCACTTCGAGACCGCGTACTACCAGCCGCTGGAGTTCTGTATTGCCGAGGGGATTCGTACCTTCGAGGGTGGCGCGCAGGGCGAGCACAAGATGGCGCGGGGCTTTCTGCCCGTGGCCACGCGCTCGGCGCACTGGCTGGCGCATCCGTCGTTCGCCGATGCGGTGGAGCGCTTTCTGGAACGCGAGCGCCAGGGGATGGATGCCTACCTCGACGAACTCAACGAACGCAACCCGTTCGCGCGGCAGGCCGAGGCAGACTGAACTGAAACTCGACTACCGGCGACGCGACATGCGCCGCATCGTGTTGTCGCCCAGCATGTAGTGTCGGAACAGCGCGGCCATGGCATGCAGGCCGATGATCAGGTAGAACGCATTGCCAATCAGTTCGTGCGCATCGCCTGCCGCATCGTTGAGCGCTTCGCTCGGTGCCACGATGGCAGGTATTTCGATGCCCAGGATCGGCACAACCAGCATGCGCCCTGCCGCATTCATCATCACGATGCCGATCAATGGCTGCGCGATCAGGAACAGGTATAACGCGCCGTGCATCAGGCTGGCGAGCCGATGGCCCCAGCGCGGCCCGGGTTCCGGCGCGGGCGCGCCATTGAACAGGCGCCACAGCAGCCGGGGCACCGCCAGGACCAGCACCAGTGCACCGGACCACTTATGCGATTCCATCAGGACCATGCGCGCGAGCGTGCCCTTGTCGGCAAAGTCGCGCAGTTCGATCGTCGCGTACGCGACCGCGATCAGCAGGAACATCAGCCAGTGGAAGGCGATGGCCATGGCGTCATAGCGCTCGAAGCTCGGGAAGGGGACATCCGCGGGTGAGGAGGGCCGGACAATGACTGACTGGTCGGAAGGGGGTTGGGAGTACGACATCGTTCGTGGACGGCTTATGTGGGGAGCGGCAAGCCTAACGCCGACGCTTGGGTCCCCGCGTTGTCGCGGATCAGGACGGCCAATAAAAAACCCCGCCGCAGCGGGGTTCGCATCGCACAAGATGCCGCTTACTTCTTGAAGTTCGCCACGCCGTCGGTGATTTCCTTGTGGGCTTCCTCGATACCCGCCCAGCCTTCCACCTTGACCCACTTGCCTGCTTCGAGTGCCTTGTAGTTCTCAAAGAAGTGCTTGATCTGGTCGAGCAGGTTTTGCGGCACATCCGACAGGCCCTTCATAAAGGCGGTAGCCGGCGAGAGCTTGTCCACAGGCACGGCCACGAGCTTGGCGTCCACGCCCGACTCGTCGGTCATCTTCAGCATGCCCAGGGCGCGGCAGCGCACGACAGCGCCGGCCAGGATCGGGAACGGGCTCAGCACCAGCACGTCCACGGGGTCGCCGTCACCGGACAGGGTCTGGGGAATGAAGCCGTAGTTGGCCGGATAGCGCATGCCGGTGCCGATGAAACGGTCCACGAACAGCAGCCCGGTTTCCTTGTCGGCCTCGTACTTCACGGGATCGCTCTGTGCGGAGATCTCGATGATGACGTTGAAATCGTTGGGCAGGTCCTTGCCCGGGGAAACGAGGTTGAAGCTCATGCGAGTTCTCCGAATACCTGTGAAATGGGATGGGCGGCATTATAGCGGGTCAGCCCTGACCAGATGCTGACAACGCAGGCGCGGCCGGGCGCGGCGGCCGGTTTGGCGCCCCGGCCGGGTCCATGTGGCGAACCCTGCCTTGCATCAAGGTCGCGGTGCGCGATAATGCGGCATTCCCGAATTTCAGCATGTGCTCCATAACCGGAGCCGTGGAGACCTGCATGCACGCCCAGCATTTCGTCGCCAATCGCCTGATCGCCCCCGATTCTGGCCTGCGCATCAAGGTGTTCGATCCCTCCAGCGGCCAGCCCTTTGCCGAGATCGCCCGGGGCAACGCCACCGATATCAGCGTGGCCGTCCACGCCGCCCGCCAGGCCGCCGAAGGCGCCTGGGGCACGATGAACCCGGCCGACCGCGTCCGCCTGCTGAACCGCCTGGCCGTCAAGCTGATGGAGCACGAGGACGAACTGGCCGCGCTGGAAGCCCGCGACACGGGCAAGCCGCTGCGCCAGGCTCGCGCCGACGCCCGCGCCGTGGCCCGCTATTTCGAGTTCTACGCGGGTGCAGCCGACAAGCTGCACGGCCAGACCATCCCCTACCAGGCTGGCTACACCGTTCTGACCGTGCGCGAGGCGCACGGCGTGACCGGCCACATCATTCCCTGGAACTATCCGCTGCAGATCTTCGGACGCAGCGTCGGCGCGGCGCTGGCCACCGGCAACGCCTGCGTGGTCAAGCCTGCCGAGGATGCCTGCCTGTCGATCCTGCGCGTGGCCGAACTGGCCGCCGAAGTTGGCCTGCCCGAAGGCGCGCTGAACATCGTCACCGGCTACGGCCACGAGGCTGGCGCTGCATTGGCCCGCCATCCTGGCATCAATCACATTTCGTTCACCGGATCGCCGCAGACCGGCAAGCTGGTCTCGCAACTGGCTTCCGAGAACCACGTGCCCGTGACACTCGAACTAGGCGGAAAATCGCCGCAAGTAGTCTTTGCGGATGCCGACCTCGACGCCCTGCTGCCCGTGGTGGTCAACGGCATCGTGCAGAATGCCGGCCAGACCTGTTCGGCCGGCAGCCGCCTGCTGGTGGAGCGCCCGGTCTACGAGGCACTGCTGGACCGCCTGTCGGGCGTGTTCGAATCTCTGCGCGTGGGCCCGTCTGAACTCGATCTGGAATGCGGCCCGCTGATCAGCCGCAAGCAGCAGCAACGCGTGTGGGATTTCGTATCCGATGCGCAGCACGCCGGCATTTCGGTCATGGCGCAGGGCCAGATCGTGGGCGAGGCGCCGGAGTCCGGTTACTACCAGGTGCCGATGTTGTTCCGCGACGTGCCACCCACGCATCGGCTGGCGCAGGAAGAAGTCTTCGGCCCGCTGCTGGCAGCCATGCCGTTCGACACCGAGGACGAAGCCGTCCGCATGGCTAATGGCACCGCCTACGGGCTGGTGGCGGGCGTCTGGACGCGCGACGGTGCGCGGCAGATGCGCCTGGCGCGCAAGCTGCGCGCAGGGCAAGTCTTCATCAACAACTATGGCGCCGGCGGCGGCGTCGAGCTGCCGTTCGGCGGCACAGGCCATTCAGGCTACGGCCGTGAAAAGGGCTTTGAAGCCCTGTACGGATTCACCACTTTGAAAACTATCGCCATTCAGCATGGGTAACATCAATTTCCTCTCGGTCGCCTTCGCCATCTTCTTTTTCTGGATGGCATGGCATGTCCGGGCCAAGCGCGCGACGAATCCGTCGGGCATGCCCCGCCTCCAGATCTTCAAGCGCAAATGGGGCGAGACCGTGGGCGACCGCGTCCACTGGTGCCTCTACGTGGCACTGCCGTTTCTGCTGGCGATCATGATGGTCGGCAACGCCTTGCGTAACAAGGGACCGTTCTAACCCATCGTTCTTTTTTGTTTTTGCGTTTATCAACGTTGTTCCGCCCGCAGTGCGGCACCAGGCAATAGACGACAGACCGCGCCGGGCCTTCACCAAGACAGGAGACAGGCAATGACCAGACTGGCTGGCAAGGTAGCGGTAGTGACGGGCGGCGGCTCGGGTTTCGGAGAAGGCATCGCACACACGTTTGCGCGCGAAGGCGCCAGCGTGATGGTGGCCGACCTGAACCTCGACGCCGCGGAGCGCGTGGCGTCCGCCATTCGCGATGTGGGCGGCCAGGCGCGCGCCGTGCGGGCCGATGTCTCGCATGGCGACGACGTAGCCGCGATGCGCGATGCCACCATCGCCGCGTTTGGCCGCGTGCACTGCGTGGTCAACAACGCGGGCACCACCCACCGCAACAAGCCGATCCTCGACATCACCGAGGAAGACTTCGACCGCGTCTATGCGGTCAACGTCAAGAGCATCTACTGGTCGGCCCAACACTTCATCCCGCATTTCCGGCAGCACGGCGGCGGCAACTTCGTGAACGTTGCATCCACCGCCGGCATCCGGCCGCGTCCGGGGCTGGTCTGGTACAACGGCAGCAAGGGCGCCGTGATCGTGGCCAGCAAGGCCATGGCTGCGGAACTCGGTCCCGACAATATCCGCGTCAACTGCGTCAACCCGGTGATCGGCGCTACGGGCCTGCTGGAGCAGTTCATGGGCGTCCCCGACACACCCGAGAATCGCGCGAAATTCCTCGCCACGATTCCGATGGGCCGCATGTCCACGCCGCAGGACGTTGCCAACGCCTGCCTCTACCTGGCCTCGGACGACGCCAACTTCATCACCGGCACCTGCATCGAAGTGGACGGCGGTCGCTGCGTCTGACCGTTCGTTGGTAGCACCCCGGAAGTATCCCGGCAGTACAACAAAAAATCGGACAAACCGAGAAAGGAGACACCCATGACTTCCACCGCATCCCATGCCGGTGCGCATGACGCCGCCTTCGAAGACGCCACCTACCGCAAGGTGAGCTGGCGCCTCGTCCCCTTCCTGCTGCTCTGCTATGTCGTGGCCTATCTGGACCGCGTGAACGTAGGCTTTGCCAAGCTGCAGATGCTCAACGACCTGCAGTTCAGCGAGACCATCTACGGGCTGGGCGCAGGCATCTTCTTCATCGGCTACTTCCTGTTCGAGGTGCCGAGCAACGTCATCCTGCACAAGGTAGGCGCGCGCATCTGGATTGCGCGGATCATGATTACCTGGGGCCTGATCTCGGCGGCGATGATGTTCGTCACCACGCCGACGATGTTCTACGTGCTGCGCTTTCTGCTCGGTATCGCCGAGGCGGGTTTCTTCCCCGGCATCATCCTGTACCTGACCTACTGGTATCCGGCCAATCGTCGCGGTCGCACCACCACGTTCTTCATGACGGCCATTGCGCTGTCGGGCGTGATCGGCGGGCCGCTGTCGGGCTGGATCATGCAGAACTTCGACGGCCATAACGGCTGGTCGGGCTGGCAATGGATGTTCCTGATCGAAGGCATTCCGTCGGTGCTCGTCGGCATCTGGGTGCTGGTGCGCCTCGATGACCGCATCCGGCACGCAAAGTGGCTGACCGAGGAGGAAAAGGCGCTGCTCGAACGCAATATCGCAGCCGAAGACCAGCACAAGGAAGATCCGCCCATCCGTACCGTGCTGTTTAGCCCACGCGTCTGGCTGATGAGCGCGATCTACTTCAGCTTCGTGATGGGACTGTATGGCGTGAGCTTCTGGCTGCCGACGATCATCAAACAGACCGGCGTCAAAGGCGCACTCGATGTGGGCCTGCTGACGGCGATTCCTTACGGCTGCGCGGTGATCGGCATGATCGTGGTGGCCTACAGCGCTGACCGTCGCGGCGAGCGCCGCTGGCACATTGCAATCCCGGCCCTGCTGGGCGCGCTGGGTCTGGTGCTGTCGGTGCAATGGCACGGCGATACGACGATGGCCATGATCGCGCTGACGCTGGCCACCATCGGCATCCTGACAACATTGCCGTTGTTCTGGAGCCTGCCCACGGCGTTCCTCGCCGGGACGGGCGCTGCGGCAGGCATCGCGCTGATCAACTCGCTGGGGAATCTGGCGGGATTCATCAGCCCCTATGCGGTGGGCTGGCTGAAGGACCTGACCAAGAGCACGGACTCGGGCATGTATCTGCTGGCCGTGTGTCTGGTGGTGGGCGCGGCACTGACGTTGTCAGTGCCGGCAAGGATGGTGAACCGGAAGGCCGATTGAGCCGCGGTTGGTCTTTACTCCCCTCTCCCTCTGGGAGAGGGGTTGGGGGAGAGGGCTGGCGGTTCTGCTTGCCGACCACATCGCAATTTGAACTGCTGGCCCTCTCCCCCGCCCCTCTCCCGCAGAACGGGAGAGGGGAGCAAAACACTAGGGAGATTTAATGCTTAAGCATCCCCCAACATCTGCGCCACCGACCCCGCTGTCCCTTCCGCCTTTTCCCCGATCAGCTGCTGCAGCGTACGCAGCAACTCATCCTCGTTGAACGGCTTGCCCAGGTACACGTTCACGCCGATCTCCGCGGCGTAGCGACGGTGCTTCTCTGCCGTGCGCGACGTGATCATGACGATGGGCATGTGGTTGGTGTCGTTGTCGGCGCGCACGTTGCGCGTCAGGTCGAAGCCGTCCATATTCGGCATCTCGATGTCGACCAGCATGGCATCGGGCATCACTTCCTGCAGTTGCTTCAGCGCATCCACACCATCGCGCGCCAGTACCACCTTGTATCCCGCACGCGTCAACAGACGCTGGCTGGCCTTGCGCACCGTCAGCGAATCGTCCACCACCATGACTGTTGGCTGGGTCAGCAGACCGGCGACCGGTACCGAGGTATTGGCATCGACCAACTCGGCCACAGCGCCCATCTGCGGCGGCACCCCCGCCACCAGCAGCGGCACGGCGGGCGATGCCTCGCCGCGTTCGCGTACCCAGCGCTGGGCCAGCACCACCGGGTTGTAGATCAACACGATCTCGCCATCGCCCAGCGTCGTGGCACCGGCGATACCTTCCAGACGTGCCAGATGGGGGCCGATGTGCTTCACCACCACTTCGCGATTGCCGATCACGTCGTCCACATGCACGGCCACGCGTTCGGCGCCCGAGCGCACCACCACCACCGGAGAATACTTGCGGCCCGAGCCCATCGCCGCCACTTCTTCCAGTAGCGCGCCGAAGTAGAAGAACGGTGCTTCCAGTCCGCCGGCAGCAAAGCGGCCCGCGTTGTATGCATCGAGCAGCGGCTTTTCGCGCAACTGGTGGACCTGGTCGATCATGCCACTCGGGATCGCGTACAGGCGACCACCCAGCGACACCAGCAGCACCTGCGTGATAGCCGTGGTCAGCGGCAGATGCACCGTGAAGCTCGTGCCGCGTCCTGCCTCGGTAGAGAGCGTAATCCGGCCGCCGAGTGCCACGGTCTCCGAGCGCACGACGTCCATGCCCACGCCGCGTCCCGCCAGTTCGGACACCGTATCGACGGTGGTGAACCCCGGCGCAAAGATCAGTTCGGTCAGACGCGCCTCGCTGACATCCTCGTCGGCGGCCAGCAGATGTCGCGACACCGCGCGCTCGCGAATGCGGCCGAGGTCCAGGCCGCTGCCGTCGTCGAAGAACGTCAGCACGACCTCGTTGCCTTCCTGCTGCACTTCCAGCGTCAGCGCCCCAGTGGCCGACTTGCCCACCGCGCGACGCGTCTCCGCCGGTTCGATGCCATGTACCACGGCATTGCGGATCAAGTGCTCGATGGGGCCAGCCATGCGGTCCAGCACCGAGCGGTCGATTTCCACCGTACCGCCCTTGATCAGCAGGCGCACTTCCTTGCCGGTTTCGGTGGCAGACTGGCGTGCCACACGGTACAGCCGTTCGGCCAGCGCATCGAACTGCACCATGCGCGCCTGCATCAGGCCGCGTTGCAGCCCGCGCGTCAGCCGTGCCTGTGCGGCGAGGTCACCCGAGGCGCGGTCGAAGCCGCGCTGCAGATTCTGCTCCACGGTTGCCACGTCGTTGACCGACTCGGCCATCATTCGCGTCAGTTCCTGGAAGCGCGTGAAACGGTCAAACTCGAGAGGATCGAATTCCTGGTTGTGCTGGGCGTCCGCAATACGCGACGCCATCTGCGTTTCGGCCTGGATTTCGATCTCGCGCAGCTGCATGCGCAGACGCGCGACGTTGTCGTTCAGTTCACCAAGATAACTGCGCAGCGCCAGCAGTTCGCTGTCGAGACGGGCACGTGTGGCACCCACTTCGCCGGCATCGTTGATCAGCGTATCGAGCGTGCGAGCCTGCACGCGCACCAGCGCGCGCTGGCGTTCGGCATCGGTCGGCAGCGCCACGACGGGCTGGATCGATGGCGGCGCGATGACCTGCGTTGGCACCAGCGCCTGCGATGGAGAAGCTGGCTCCGGCGCGGCAGCGACAAGTCCGTTCACCACGTCCGCATCGTCCACCGGCAGCAACTGGCCGTTCTGCAATGCCTCGACGTGCGCCAGGATGCGGTCGTACCAGGCGTAGAGCTTGCCGAACAAGTCGGGGGTCACGCGCTGGCCGCGCACGCTGGCATCCAGCAGCGTTTCCATTTCGTGCGCTGCCTGGCCCAGCGCCATTGCCCCGGCCATGCGGGCGCTGCCCTTGAGCGTGTGCAGCCCGCGCAGGATCAACCCGCCCTGCTGCAACTCCTCGGGCGAGGCTTCCCACGTCCGCACCAGCTTGCCAAGATCCGGCAAGGCACCCTGCGCTTCTTCGAGGAAGATCTCGACGAGTGCGGGGTCGAGCGACGAGGCATCGGTCGGCACCTCGGGCAGCGTCTCTGGAACATCGGGCGAGCTGGCCGATACGTGTGCCACGGCAACGGAATCGTGGCGCGGCGTCGGCATCGTGATCACCACCGCGTCATGGACTTCCGTGACCGGGGTGATGGCAGCCGGAGTCGGCACGATCGGCGGGAGCGACACCACAGGCGTCAGCTTCACCGGCGGCAACCCGGGCGCGGGCGCTTGCGCCGCATTGTCGATCTCGGGCAGCGGCGACACAGGCGACGGCGGCTGGCTGCCAAACAACTGCGAGACAGAGCCCTCCTGCCCGGCGGACTGCTCGGGCGGCACCGCCGCACGCGGACGCACCAGCGCGCGTTCGCCAAAATCGTTCAGGTCGCGACACAGCGACGGATCCGCATCGGGCCAGATGCCGGCAGCGAACTGGTGCAGCATCGCGCGCAGGCTGTCCACGGCCATATCGAGCAGACGGAAGTCGGCCGGATGCATCACCACCGGATGACGGCCCAGCAGCAACAGCAGTTGCTCCAGCGCCTCGGCGATATCGCGCACCGGTGTCAGGCCGACTGTCGAAGCGCTGCCCTGCAGCGTGTGTGCCACGCGCAGCGCGAGTTCGCTCGGGCACGGATGGTTCTCGTGCTTCCACTCGGAGAGATCCGTGGCGAACTGCCGCAGCAGATCGTCGGCTTCCTGCAAATAGACGTTATAGAGCGCCAGCCCGATGCGAACCGGGCCGATAACCTTGTAGTGATCGTCCTCGTCGGCCAGCCCACCACCAAGGCGGAACGGCAGCACGTTGCTGTCGATGTCGGCGTTGCCCTCCGGAACGATCGGTTCATCGGGCAGGGCTGGAATCTCGATGGCTTCGGCCTCGGCCAGCAGGGCATCGAGCGGATCCCCGGCAGAGATAGCATCCACAGCATCGATGGACCTGGATTCCGGCACCGCCTGAACCGAACCCGGCTCGCGCACGCCCTGCGCCGCATCCACCAATGCCGCGATATCACGCAGCGTGGACGAATCGTCGCGCAGCGCCAGCGCCCATTCGCGCAGCAGGTCATGCGCCTGGTTCAGCAGCGTCAGCAATGCCGGCAGCGGAGCGCGACCCTCGGCGATCCACAGGTTCATCACCTGTTCCACAGCCCACGCCGCTTCGCCATACCGATTCAGGCCCACCATGCGGCTGGAGCCCTTCAAGGTATGGAACGCGCGGCGCAGGCGGCTCAGCGCGTCGGCATCGCCCAGCGCGTCGATGCCACCCGCCATATCGGCAGCGATGTTGCCGAGCACTTCCTCGGCCTCGAACAGGAAGATCTCGAGCAGTTCTGCGTCGATGGCCGCCGCATCGACCGGCACGGGTGCCGTCATCGGCAGCGGTGCGGCCGGCGCAGCTGCAGCAGGTATCGGATCGGCCAGTGCCACAACCAGACGCTCGGCGGCGGAATCGCTGCCGGCCAGCCAGGCGTTCAGTTGCGTCGCCGCCTCGCTGGCCTGGCGGCGCAGCGTGGCGTTATCGTCGATGGTGGCATGGTCGGCCACAGCCTGCAGTGCGGCGCGCAGCCGCTGAATTTCGGGAGAATCGGCGGCAGCCGCCACGCGGATCGCATCCATGGCGGCGCTCCGGGCCGCGCCGAGCGTACCCTGCGGCAGACTCTCATGCTCCGAGGCAATCCATGCCAAGGGATCGTCCTCCGCATCGGCACCGGGCTTGCGGCCAAATTCGAGCAGGTCCGCGAACGAATGGACCGCGCCCAGCTCGGCCGCGATGTCGGAAAGCTGATCGACGCGGGCGGTCTCGTGTTCGGTCTCGCGCAGCACGGCCAGCCGCCCCATCACAGAGCGTGCGGCTGCCAGCGCGGCGTCGGCAGGCTCGTCGGCACCTTCGGGCATGGCCGCGCTGCCATGGATATTTTCCAGCGTCGCCAGCAATGCCCCGAAAGCCTGGGCAGCGTCATCCAGCGCTTGCGGCGCATCGGCACGCGCCGCATTGCGGTCATACGTATCAAGCCACGATTCCCCGCTGTCAAGCTGTGCACGCAACTGGGACACGGCTTCGGCACGTTGCGCCTGGGCGCCAGCCACCTGCACCATCTCCGCCAGCCAGTCCGGCGCGGTGGCAGCAGCATCGCCCAAAGCGCCTTCCAGGATCGCGCACTGCTCCGCAAAGATCCGTGCGGCGATGTGGCCGGACTTGCCATGCACGCGCCACGGCATGGCGAGTGCGCGCGACAGGAACAGCGCCACGCCGGCGCGGCCTAGCGCATCGCCGGCAGGACGCTGTCCTGCATACGCGGCGGCGGCCGTCAGACATTGTTGCAGCGCGGGCTGGGCCAGCGGCATCGCCGCCTCGGCCAGCGAGGCCAGCGCCAGTTCCCAGCCTGACTGATCGTCACTGGCGGCACGGCCGATGGCAGTGGCCGCGTGCTGGAGGTTGCGGGTATCGATCGGATCGAGCCAGCCGTAGTAACGCTGCTGGAAATCGGCCCGCGCCACCGCGTGCGCTGCATCCACACGGAAGGCCTGGAGCGAGCGCGTGATGTCCGCACGCAGCACGCCGATGGACGCCTGCGTCGCAGGCGGCGTCGTAGCAGGATCACCATCGGGTGTCAGGCCGGTATTGACGAGGAAGAACACCGCATCGTTGAGCAGAGCCTGCGGCACGCGAACCTGGCCTTGCAGGTACTGGCGCACCAACAGGTGCACGCGCGCGGCAAATCGCTTGGCGAGCAGGTCCGACGGCAGCAGGCCATGCGCCAGGGCCCGGAACACCATGGCCAGCGTGTGCCAGATGCCACGATCGGGCGTATCGGTCGTGCGGCGGGCGTCCTGTTCGTGATGGCGTACTTCGTCGAGTGCCGCCTGCAGCGGCAGCCACGCTTCACGCAGCAGCGAAGCGTCCGTGCATGGGGTAGGCAGCCGAAGCGCCTTGAGCAGCGCGGCTTCGAAACGCTGGCGCGCACGCGTGACCGCCGACGCCGAAAGCGTGGGCAGCACGATGCCGGGCAGCATCTGCAACTCTTCGCCCCAGAGGTCGGCCGGATGGATGCGCTCTTCCTTTATCAAGGACAGCGCGGCGGCATAGGGCTGGAACAGGCGCAACGGATCTTCCGCGTCGCCGGCCATCAGGTCGTCCACATATTCCGCCAGTGCCTGCACGCCTGTGCGAAACACCGCCAGTGTGCCGGCATCGGCAGGCACGGCACTCGTATCGACCGCTTCCAGCAACCGGCGCAGCGCCTGGCAATAGGCATCCACGCCGCGCAGGCCGACGATATGCACCGCGCCAGCGGCCTGATGCAATTGCTGGCCCGCCAGGCGCAGCGAGGTGGTGTCGCGCGCGCCCAGCGCCTCGGGCGTCTGGCGGATCTCGTCGACATAGTGGCCCAACTCGGCCGCTGCATCGTCGAGCGCCGTGCGCAGGCTCGGCGCCAGCCAGGCCAGCACGGAAAGGTCGCGCAGCGGCGCGGCCGGCGGAGCCGCCGGGATCAGTGGCTCATGCTCGGCGGCTACGGGCGGTTGCGAAGCGGCCGGATCGGCCACGTCGCTGGTAACTGTTGAATGCAAGGACATGACGAGTTCCGGTGTGCCCGTTAGGTAACGGGCCCGCCTCAGGCGATCTTGAATCGCAATACCGAGTTACGGAGTTCTTCGGTCAGCGCCGTCAGCTGGCGCACCGAGGTAGCGGTCTGGCGCGTACCGGCCGTCGTCTGGGCCGTGACCTCCAGGATGCCTTCGATGTGGTGCGCCACGTTGGTGGCCAGACCGGCCTCGTGCGACGTGGTCTGCGAGATCTGCTCGATCAGCTCGGCCAACTGGCGCGACACGCGGCCAATCTCCACCAGTGCGGCACCGGCGTTGTCCGAGAGGCGTGCCCCTTCGACCACGCCGGCCGTGCTCTGCTCCATGGCGTGGACCGCGTCCTGCGTATCGGTCTGAATCGTGCGGATCAGGGCGCCAATCTGTTTGGTAGCTTCGCCCGAACGTTCAGCCAGGCGCTGCACTTCTTCGGCCACCACCGAGAACCCGCGACCCGCTTCACCCGCGGACGCCGCCTGGATGGCAGCGTTCAGTGCCAGCACGTTGGTCTGCTCGGTAATGTCCGAAATCAGTTCGACGATTTCACCGATCTCCTGCGACGATTCGCCCAGCCGCTTGATCCGCTTCGAGGTTTCCTGGATCTGCTCGCGGATGCCGTTCATACCCGCGATGGCGTTCTGCACCGCGTTCTGGCCCTGTTCGGCAGCGGCCAGCGAGGCGCGCGCCACATTGGCCGATTCGGCTGCGCCGCGCGATACTTGCGTGATGCGATCCGCCATCTCCACGACGGACTCGCCGGTCTGTCGGATCTGGCGCGTCTGTTCCTCGGTCGTCGCGGCCAGCTGGACCGAGGTCTCCTGCACCTGCGACGAAGCGGTCTGCACTTCCCCGGCGGTCTGCTGCACGCGGCCCACCAGTTCCTTCAGTTCTTCCACCGTGTAGTTCACCGAGTCGGCAATGGCGCCGGTGATGTCTTCGGTCACCGTGGCCTGGCGTGTCAGGTCGCCGTCGGCGATGTCCTGCAGTTCGTTCATCAGTTGCAGAATGGCCTTCTGGGTGGTGTCGTTGTTGCGCTTTTCGTCGAGACGACGGGCTTCGGCCTCGCGTTCGCGCGCCTCGGCTTCCAGTGTACGGACGCGCGAATCGCGCAGGTACAGCGCCGCCAGCCCGGCCAGGCACAGCAGCGTGGCCACCGCGGAGGCGATCATCGCGCCCAGCGTCCACGGTCGGAACCGCGCGCCCTCGGCATACGTGGTCTGCAGTTGCGACAGTTCGCCGCGCAGGGCTTCGTTGTCGTTGAAGATCTGCTGCTGCGCGCGCTTGGCAGCAATCAGGCCCGGCAGGTTTTGCAGGATGGTCTGCGTGGTCTTCTGCACCGCCTCGAATCGCTCCGAAAGCTGCTTCAGGTACGTGCGCGTCTCGGCATCGTTGGCCGGCGACAGGCGCAGCGCCTCGGAGCCGTTGGTCAGGCCGTCCAGCGTTTCGCGGAAGGTGTTGGTGTCCTTGCCCAGCAGGAACGCCGTCTCCGGGTTCACGCCTTCGCCGGAAAGGAACTCGTTCAGGTTCTTGCCCAGGCGCTGCGTCAGCATCACAAGCTGCGCGGACGCAGCCACCTCGCGGGTATTCGAGCCCGCCTGGAGCTTGATCGCCGCCACCTGCTCGGCGGCTTCGAGCAGCTCGGGGTTCGATGCATTGAAGATCTGCAGCGTCTGGCCGATCGTGGTCAGGATGGGCTGCTGGGCCAGCACGTCGGCCGCGCTCTTTTCGGAGCGCTTCCACGACGTCTGCGCTTTATCGAGCAGCGGCACGGCCTCGCCCGTTGTCGCGCGCACGTGCATCTCGTCGCTGCCGTTCTGCAGCGCGAGCAAGTCGGCCGTCATCTGCTCCTTCGACTGGCGCAGCTGCGTGAATGCCTGCGCGTTACCGAGCAACGCCACCGGCACCGCCTTGCCCAGACGCTGCGAATGCATCAGCATGTTGCCGGTGATTTCGATCTGCGCCGCGCCGTTGGTAGCCTGCCGGTTATCAAGATAGACCGAGGCCAGCAGGGCCAGCAGCGACACCACCACGCCCGCCGTCAGCGCACGCTGTTGCGACGCGAACGGCATGTTGGTCAGCCAGCCCGACATCTGCCCGGCCGGACTCTGGCCCAGACCACCCGTCTTGCTGGCCGCCTTGGCGAATACCGAAGTGTGCGGCGCGTCGGCATTCGCCGAGCCACCGGCCCCACCAGCGGCCGAGGTGCGGCGACCCAGGCTGATCTTCTTGATAACCATAGCAACCCTCTGTTCGTTTTCTTGCGTTATTCGATTGTTCTTGGTGTGTCCGCCCGGCCGGTCAGGCCGCGCTGCGGCCCACCTGGAGAAAGGCGGGTGCGTCGAGCAACCGGCCGATGTCCAGTACCCGCCAGTCGCGCCCGTCGCGATCCACCAGCGGCGCGCCGTGCCAGGCATCGCCCTCGGGGGACTGCGCGGACGGCGTCAGGTCCACCGCGTGGCGCAGGCCCACCACGCGTGTGGCGATGATCCCGCAGGCCCGTTCCACGTGCCGCGACAACACCACGATCTTGCTGCCGGGCTGCACTGGCGTCGGACCCTCGCCGCCAAACAGGCTGAAATCGATCACGCCAAGCAGGTTGCCCCGCGCGTTGACCAGGCCGCGATACCACGGCTGGGTCAGCGGCACGGGCGCTGGCGCGCGCATCTCCAGCACTTCGCCGGTTTCGGTCAGCGGCAGCAGCCAGTGGCGTTGCCCCACCAGCACGCCGAGGTAGCTGTCCACGGCCGGCATGCTGCGCGCCTCGCGCAGGCGTCGGGCCAGCATGGCCTGGTAGTCATGCAGTCGGGTCTGTCGGGCTCGGATGTCCTGGCGCGGCGCATTCATGATCGGGGTCCCGGTGAAGCGGGTCGTGAGGCAAGGGCTGGCCGGAAGCCAGCAATAAAGCCCGAGAGCGGCTCGGGCTCGTGGCTCGGGCTCAGTGGGTCAGCGCGGCGATCTTCGTCAGCAGTTCTTCGCCATCCACGGGCTTGACGATGTAGTCCGACGCGCCCTGTCGCATGCCCCAGATGCGGTCCGTCTCCAGGCCCTTGCTGGTGCACATGATGACGGGGATGTCCTTGAAGCGGTCGTCGCGCTTGATGGCGCGCGTGGTCTGGTAGCCGTTCTGGCCGGGCATCACCACGTCCATCAGGATCAGGTCGAAGGTGTCCGCTTCCAGCCGGGCCAGGGCCTGGTCGCTGTTGCCAGCTACCGAGACCTTGAAGCCCTTCTTGCCGAGCAGGTCGGACATGAACAGGGCTTCGGTAGGCGAATCGTCGACGATGAGGATTTTGCTGATGGTCATTGTTGTATTCCTGAATGCTGCGGCGGCAGGATCATGCCGCCTCGGCCGCGCCCTCTTCCGCCACGCAGCCGCCCAGGCAGGTTTGCACCGCCTCCAGCAGGGCTTCGCGGGAAAATGGCTTGGCAAGATGGTTATGGGCGCCCACGAGCCGCCCGCGCGATCGGTCGAACACGCCATCGCGGGACGACAGCATGATCACGGGGATGGCGTGGAAGCGCGGGCTTTTCTTGATGAGGGAGCAGGTCTGGTAGCCGTCGAGACGCGGCATGAGGATGTCGCAGAAGATGACGTCCGGGCGCAGGTCGCCAACCTTGGCGAGCGCCTCGAAGCCGTCCTCGGCCAGCATGACCCGGAAGCCTGCCTGCGTCAGGAAGATTTCCGCGGTGCGGCGGATGGTGCTGGAGTCGTCGATCACGAGCACCTTCGTGGCGGCCTTGCGTGGCGCGCCGGTGTCGCTGACGCCGGCCATGCCGCCGCCATCGACCCCATCGACAGACGTGTCTTGTTCAGTAGGATTGACCCGCATCTTGTTCCCGCGGCCAACTGCCTGAAATTGCGACAGGCGTCGGCATTCACTTGAGAACTTCCGCACGGCAATGCGCAATGCACGCGCCGGCGGCCCCCGATTACCGTATTCCCAATCAAAATCCCGGTAGCCCTGACAAGGCTTGCCGGTGGCGGCGCGTACCCGAACGCGCTGCCGACACTGCAATGTTTTCGATGTTCTTTTACTGCAAGCCACGCCCGGTGCCAGATGGCCGGACGTATGCTCAGTTTTGCCGCAGAGTGTGACGATTCAAGGTGGGGCCGTCAATCCGGACACTCCGGACATTCCGGCGCCACCTGCCGTTCTGTCGCTTCGGCGCGACGAACAGTAGAAGGTTTGCGTCAGATCGCAACCATCTCGAAATCTTCCTTGCGTGCCCCGCATTCCGGGCAGGTCCAGTTGATGGGCACGTCTTCCCATTTGGTCCCCGGGGCGATGCCATCTTCCGGCGCGCCGGCAGCCTCGTCGTAAATCCAGCCGCAGATCAGGCACATCCAAGTCTTGTATTCCATATATGCAGGCGCTTGCCACTCTCCATTAAAATCCAGCGCATGATGGTACCCAATCAGCGCCGATGACGCCACCCATGAAACCGCGTAGTTGGCCCGATATCGCCGCGTTCGCGCAATTTAGCGGGGAGATGCCGTTCGAACGGCACCCTTTTGGACCCGATTTGCTGGATTTCCGGCCAGTTGGCCCCGCCGCATGCGCCCCTGTCACCGCCGGACGCCCGTCTATCCTCTGAATTTTCCCGAACCGATTCCCATGTCCCGAAACCAACAGCTCTTCGACCGCGCCCAGCAAACCATTCCCGGCGGCGTCAACTCGCCCGTGCGCGCCTTCCGCTCCGTGGGTGGCACGCCGCGCTTCATCACCCGGGCCGATGGCGCCTACATGTGGGATGCGGATGGTCAGCAATACATCGACTACATCGGCTCCTGGGGCCCGATGATCGTCGGCCACGCCCATCCCGATGTGGTACGCGCCGTGCAGGAGACCGCCGTCCAGAGCTTCTCGTTCGGCGCGCCGACCGAGGCCGAGATCGTGATGGCCGAGGAGATCTGCAAACTTGTGCCGTCGATCGAGCAGGTGCGGCTGGTGTCGTCGGGCACCGAGGCCACCATGAGCGCGCTGCGGCTGGCGCGCGGGTTCACGGGTCGTGACCTGATCGTCAAGTTCGAGGGCTGCTATCACGGTCACGCGGACAGCCTGCTGGTCAAGGCCGGCTCGGGCCTGCTGACGTTTGCCGACACCACGCAGAACGCCCCGTCCTCGGCCGGTGTGCCCGCCGACGTGACGCGCCACACGATGGTGCTGGAGTACAACAACGTCGCGCAACTGGAAGAGGCATTCGCCAAGCACAAGGGCGAGATCGCCGCGGTCATCGTCGAACCGGTGGCCGGGAACATGAACCTGGTGCGCGCCAGCGAGGCGTTCCTGCAAGGCATGCGCAACCTGTGCAGCGAGCACGGTGCCGTGCTGATCTTCGACGAAGTGATGACCGGCTTCCGTGTGGCACTGGGCGGCGCGCAGGCGCACTACGGCATCCAGCCGGACATGACCTGCCTTGGCAAGGTCATCGGCGGTGGCATGCCCGCCGCAGCCTTCGGCGGCCGCCGCGACATCATGGCCAAGCTGGCACCGCTGGGCGGCGTCTACCAGGCCGGCACGCTGTCCGGCAACCCGCTGGCCGTGGCCGCTGGCCTGACCACGCTGAAACTGATCCAGGCGCCCGGCTTCTACGATCGACTCGCCACGCAGACGCGCAAGCTGACCGACGGCCTGACCGCCGCCGCCCGCGCCGCCGGCGTGCCGTTCTCCGCCGACGCCATCGGCGGCATGTTCGGCCTGTATTTCACCAACGAGATTCCGGCCAGCTTCGCAGAGGTCACGAAGGCCGACGTGGGCCGCTTCAACCGCTTCTTCCACGCGATGCTCAACGAAGGCGTCTATCTGGCACCGTCGGCATTCGAAGCCGGGTTCGTGTCGGCGAAGCATGACGACGCAATCATTGCCACGACGATCGAGGCAGCGAAGAAGGCGTTTGCGGTGGGGTGAAGGCTCCAACCTGCTTCTGGTTTGCTCCCCTCTCCCACTTCGCGGGAGAGGGGAGCAAAACCGAGGGGAGGAGCACGAACGCTTCACGCAAACACCACATCCAACCCCTCGTGCAGCGCCGCCAACTGTGCCGCGAGGGGAAACGATGCCGCCGTCATCGGCGCGCGCAGGCTGTTGCGCAACCAGCCTTGCTGCGCCAGCAGCGCCTTGACCGGCCCAGGGTTCGGTTCCGCGAACAGGGCCTGCATCAGTGGTACCAGCGCATCGAACAGGCGATGTGCCTCGTCGATCCGGCCTTCGCGCATCGCCCGCCAGATCGCCACGAACAGCTCGGGGCGAACATGGGCTGACGCAATGATCGCGCCCTGCCCGCCCCGCTCCAGCGTATTCAGCATCTGAAGATCCTCGCCGGCCAGCACGGCCAGGCGGCCATCGTCGATCAGCGCCTGCGTGGTCTGCACGTTGCCGCCGCAATCCTTGATGGCGACGATATTGTCATGGTCGGCCAATTGCAGCAGCGTATCCAGGGTCAGCGTGGCGCCCGTGCGGTACGGGATGTCATAGAGCACCAGCCGCGCACGCGACGCATCGGCCAGGCGACGGAAATAGTCGAGCAGCCCCGCCTGCGACGGGCGGATGTAGTACGGCGCCGGTGCCAACACTCCCGCCAGCGGGAAGTTGCCAAGCCGGTCGAGCCGGGCCAGGACATTGCCGAGATGGTTACCGGCCAGGCCCATCGTCACGGGCATGTCGCCGGCAGCGCCGAGCACGGTATCGAGTACCGCCAGTTGCTCGGCTTCGTCGAGTGCTGCGGCCTCGCCGGTGCTGCCGCAGACCACGAGTCCCGACAGGCCACTGGCGCGGTAGCGGGCGACCATGTTCGCCAGTGCCGCGTGGTCCACCGCGTCACCAAGAAAAGGGGTGACCAGCGGCAGCCAGATACCTTGAAAAGCATGTTGCATCGTTTGCATCGGAAAACTCCGTACGACCGGGTGAGAAACCGCCGATGTGCAACGTTGCAGGACGCGTGAAGGGAAGAAAGAGAGGCAGGTCCGCTCTCCCCGGCCGGGTACTGTTCCGTCGCCCATCTGACGGAACAGCGCGCTCCGGTCAGACGAGCGACTGTTTTTTGGCTTTGGCGCAGGCAGCCATCATCGACGTGCCCGAAGCGGGAACGTGCGCGGAGGCAAAAAGGATGGCTGTCTGCGGCATGGGAGCGAATCTACCACGGCTGCCCAAACGCCGCATGCCCTCGCTCGACGCCCACAGAAATTGAACATCCCCGCCACATCACCTGCACTACACTCCATATTTGCCTTTTCGATTTTCGGAGTGCTCACCATGCGCAATGCTTCCGCCCTGTTCCGCTGGCTGGTGCTGGTCCTGTTCGCCAGCCTGCTTTCGGCATGCGGCTACAACGATTTCCAGAAGAAGGACGAGGCCGTGAAGGCGTCGTGGGGCGAGGTGGTGAATCAGTACCAGCGCCGCGCCGACCTGATTCCAAACCTCGTGGCGACGGTCAAGGGCTATGCCAGCCATGAGCGCGAGACGCTGGAGGCGGTGACGCGGGCGCGGGCGCAGGCCACGAGCATCCAGGTCACGCCCGAGACGCTGAACGATCCCGAGGCGTTCGCGAAATTCCAGCAGGCGCAGGGTCAGTTGACCGGCGCGCTGTCGCGACTGCTGGCAGTGGCCGAAAACTATCCGCAGTTGAAGGCCGATGCCGCCTTCCGCGATCTGCAATCGCAACTCGAAGGCACAGAAAACCGCATCACGGTGGCCCGCCAGCGCTATATCGCCGCCGTGCAGGACTACAACGTGCTGGCGCGCAGCTTCCCGACCAACCTGACCGCGATGGTGTTCAAGTACCCGGTCAAGCCATCGTTCACGGTGGAGAACGAGAAAGCCATCTCCGCGCCGCCGGCCGTGAAGTTCTGAGCGCCGCGAAACGATGATGCGCAGGCTGATCTCCTTCTGCTGCCTGATGTGGCTGCTGGCCGTGCCCGCATGGGCGGCCGATGGTTTCGTGGCCGTGCCGCCGCTGCAGGCCCGCGTCACCGATCTGACTAACACGCTGAGCGCCGACCAGCGCAATGCGCTGGAGAACGTGCTGGCCGAGTACGAGCAGCAGCGCGGCAGCCAGATCTTCGTGTTGATGGTGCCGACCACCGAGCCGGAGACCATCGACCAGTACAGCATCCGCGTGGCGGAGGCATGGAAGGCGGGCCGCAAGGGTGTGGATGACGGCGTCATCGTGATGATCGCCAAGGACAACCCGCCAGGGCTGCGCAAGATGCGGCTCGAAGTGGGCCGGGGGGTGCAGGGGTCGCTGACCGATGCGATGTCGGCCCGCATCATGCGCGACGTCATGGCACCGCATTTCCGTCAGAATGATTTTTATGGTGGTCTGGCCGCGGGCATCTCGGCGATACAAGCCACCATCGACAAGGAGGGGCTGGCCGGTCCCGACCGCGCCAAGGCGAAGGACGATGGCCTTGGCGACTGGCTGCCTGTGCTGTTCCCCATCGCCATCATCGTGTTCTTCTTTGTGTCGGCGCTCATGCGGCGCGGACGGCAGCCCTATGTCGTGACGAGCCGCCGCGGCTGGCCGTCGGGCACGGCTGGCGGGCTGGGCGGCATGACGGGCTACGAGATTGGGCGCCACTGGGGAAGTGGTGGTGGCGGCTTCGGCGGCGGTGGCGGAGGGGGCGGTTTCGGAGGCGGTGGCGGTGGCGGCTTCGATGGCGGCGGCGCCTCGGGCAACTGGTAAGGAGCGGCGATGAAGACACCCAAGGCATCGCGTCCTCCGCTCGGCGTCTCGCTGCAGCGCACGCTCCGGCATTTCGGTACCGGCCCGAGCGTGGCGCGCCGCGCGTTTCCCGATGAGGCGCGGCATCAGATCCAGGTGGCCGTGCACAGGGGCGAGCAGCATCATCGCGGCGAAGTGCGCGTGGTGATCGAATCCAGCCTGCCGCTGGGGCTCGCGTGGCGCGGCACCACACCGCGTGATCGAGCGCGTGCACTGTTTGGCGCGCTGGAAGTCTGGAATACCGAGGATCACTCGGGCGTGCTGCTCTATATCAATCTGGCAGATCACGCCGTGGAGCTACTGGCCGATCGCGGCATCGATGCCTGCGTCAACGCCGAGGCGTGGCGCGGCATCTGCGACGAACTCGTGCAGGGCCTGCGCGAGAAGCTCTGCGTCCAACCCGTGCTGCATGCCATCGCCCAGATTCACGCGCTGCTGATCCAGCACTTCCCGGCCTCGGCAGGACACAACCCCAACGAACTCGACGACCGGCCCATCGTCCTCTGAACCCTACTTCGCGCGCGCCGCGCTGCGGGTTGCCTCGACGATGAAGATGAACGTCAGCACCGCAGCCGCCAGCGCAAAGATCGCGTAGCCCATGTTTGTCCCTTCGAGCGCGAGCAGCGTGGGCGAGTAGGTACGGCTCGTGCAGATCATCGTGCCCGCTGCCATGCCTGTGTAGTGCATGCCGCAGACCGCCACGCCCATCACAAACGCGGCCACCACCTGCCAGCCGCGCGTCTTCACGGTCGTTGCCAGCCACAGGCCGACAATCGATACCACCACGGCGATGCCCGTCGACAGCGCGACGATGTTCCAGTCCCATTCAAAACGGCTGTTGGTATGGATAGCGGCCATGCCGGTGTAGTGCATCGTCGTGACGCCCAGCCCCGTCAGCACGCCGCCCGCGACGATATTGCCCGGCACGCTGCCTGTGTGGCGCGATGCCCGCGCCAGTCCGGCGGCCACGAACGCCATGACCACGACCAGTGAACCCAGCGTTGTCAGCAGGTCGAACTCGCGTCCGGTAGGCGTGCGATACGCCACCATGCCGATGAAGTGCATCGCCCACACCGCTCCACCGCCGAGTGCCACGCTGGCACAGAGCAGCCGGTCGGCATCGATCGACCCATCGGCTCGACGAATGCCGCGCGACCAGCGCAGCGCCACGTAGGCGCCACAGACCGAGATGAGAAACGACAGGCCAACCATCGGCCAGTTGTACTGGTACGGCACTACCGCACCGGGCACTGCCTGGAATCCCTCGAACATGACCCCTCCGTTTGGCTCTGTTGTCCAATGCGGAAGAGTGTGGCGAGCGATTCAAACGTTCACCAATACCTCATACGAGTATCAGAAGTGGGGTGTCAGGCCGCTATCGTCGCTTACGTCGCTTACGTCGCTTTCGTCGCTTTCGGCTGCTTCTTCTCCATCAGATACCAGATGGCGGCCAGCACCTGCACCACGACCAGCCCGCCCCAGACCATCAGATGGGCCGAGACAGGATGCCGTCCATCGGTGGAGGGGAAGAAATCGAGCACGAAACCGATGCCTACCTGGAACACAAAGGTTGCCAGGAACACGGTCAGCGTCATCGCCGTGGTGGCACGGCCAATCAGGTTGTCGGGAAAACGGCGCGCCAGCAGCGCGTAGGTCAGGATGCCACTCGATCCGAACACGCCATAGGCGCCCCACAGCAGCGCCAGCGGGATGAACGGCAGCCGCGCCATCAGCAGCAACTGGATCACGATGAACGCGATCATGCCGAAGCCCGCGAACGCGTAGAGACTGATGCCGCGCCGCTCCAGATGTCGCGCTGCCCAGCCGGCGCCCACGCACCCGCCCATCATCGCCAGGCCGATCACGGAGACCAGCCGCGCGCTGGCGCTGGCGTCGAGGCCCTGCACGTCGTGCATGAACGCGCTGACCCACAGCGTCTGCACAGCCAGAAAAATCCCCTGATTCAGCAGCGTCAGCGGCACCACGCGCCAGAACCGCTCGCTGCCGAGAATCAGCCGTGTACCGCGCATCTGCTCGGCAAAACTCTCCTTGCCAGGACGCCGGGCGTCGGGCACGCCAAACCAGAGCAGCAGCGCCATGCCGAACGAGACGACGCCCATGCCGATGCTGACCGTGCGCCAGTCCGTCACCGAGAGCAGCCAAGACAGCGGCGCGCCGACGACCACCGCCCCCATGCCGCCGATGGCCATCACCAGCCCGTTCAGGAACGGCATGCGCGCGAGCGGGAACCACATCGACAGCGCCTGGATGGCCGCCCCGAGGCAGACCGAGACACCGACGCCAATCATCGCGCGGCCCGCCGCCAGTCCGGCCATGCCCGGTGCAAAGGCGAAGATGAACGAGCCTGCCACGGCCAGCAGCAGCAAGGCAGCCTCCGTGCGGCGCGGACCGAAGCGGTCCAGCAGGATGCCAGCCGGCAATTGCGCGCAGGCGAAGCCAAGGAAGTAGAAGCTCGTGAGCAGGCCGAGGTCGCCAGCGGTCAGTCCGAGATCGCGCGTGAGAAACGGCGCGAAGCCGAGATTCACGCCCCGGAAGATATAGGAGACCAGGAAGCCGAGCGAAAACAGCGCGAGCACGCGCCAGCGGGCAGGCGAGGCGTGGCGCGGCTCCAGGGCCGGTGTGCCGCTGCGCGGCATGGGTTGGGCTGAGGATGCAGTCATGCCGCCATTGTGATCACCATCGTGGTGCAAATCCAACGAAAGATACCCGCCGCAATTGTGAGTAGAATTTGACGACCTCGCCCCAGCCGCCCCGCCCCCACTGCCCTTGTCCGATATCCGACCGCCCCGTCCGCCTCACCTGCCGCCGCTTCAGGCGCTGCGGGCACTGGAAGCTGCCGCGCGCCACCGGAGCTTTTCACGGGCTGCCGAAGAGTTGGCGCTCACCCACAGTGCCATCAGTCATCACATCCGCGCGCTGGAGGACAACCTCGGCACCAAGCTGTTCCGGCGCACCGGGCTGACGATGACGCCTACCAGCGCGGGCGCCCGGCTGGCGGAACAGGTACGTGGCGCGCTCGATCAACTGGAATCGGCACTGCGCGAGGCCAGCGACGTGGCCGGCCCGCCGGTGGTACGCCTCCAGGTCAGCGTGATGGCCGATCTCGCCAACGCATGGCTGATCCGCCGATTGCCCAGCCTGCACGCGCAGGCGCCCGAACTCGACCTGCACCTGCGGCTGCATGCCGAGATCTCGCCGCCCGATCCGTATTCGGTCGATGTCGGCATCTGGCACCAGCGCGTGGACCTGCCCGGGTTCGAATGCCACAACCTGATCGAAGACCATGTCATCGCCGTGGCCAGCCCCGCGCTGCTGGCGCGCTATCCGGGATTCACGCTGGCCGACCTGCCCCGCCTGCCCATGCTGCGGTTTGCGCTGCGGCCATGGCGCGACTGGCTGCTGCTGGCCGGCTTGCCGCCGGATGAGCCCGAGCGCGGGCCGATCTTCCAGGATGCCGGGCTGATGCTTCAGTCCGCCGTGGCCGGGCTGGGCGTGGCCACGGCCCGTGCGCAACTGGCCAACGACTATCTGGCGAGCGGCCAGCTTGTGCAGATCGGCGAGACACGCATCCCGTCGAGCCTGCACTACTGGGTGACGTGGCGCGAGGGCAATCCTCGCGAAAAGGCCATCCAGCAGTTCCATGCCTGGCTCAAGGCGCAGGCTGAAGAATCTACATGGCCGTCTCGCGGCTGAAACAGATTGCATGACGAAGCTGTCAAATAGGCCCATAAAAGCACTTCAATTTCGCAACAACTTTCGCCTCATAGCGCCTGAAGTTTCATCAATGCAACCATTTTGCCCATCGCTTGATCCGGCACCGGTGAGCATGATTTCTCCTCCATCAGGCCGATAGCCAGGTATCCAGAACGATCCATCTGCAATCGGCATCGTTCAAAAGGATGAGGCGCAGATCGCTCGTGGCGTAGCCCGCCTGGTGCTCGCAACGCGCTGCTGGGCACGCCGCGCTACATCCGTTCAGGGGGTAGGCCTCAGCCGGACAGTACCCTCCCCCGGATGGGCCACACCGTCAATGCCGTATCAGGCGCTTCAAAAATGAAACGTTTTTGGCCATCTGTAGCGTTTGCTGCATAACGCTTACAAAGCGGCGCTTGCGATACCGCGCCGTCTGTTTGAAGCACGCTTCTCCGCACATTTGCCAGCCAATTCGCGGGTTTCTACGCGTTTTCTGCCTTGGGCATCACGCTCGCGTTTCGAAACATTCAGTTACACAGTTTCGTCCACGACGCATCGCCAAAACCCTCACCCCTTTAAAAATCAATGACTTGGCGACAGTGGCACGTTCGTCGCTCAATGCCCTCGCAACCACGGCAGGCCAGCAGGTTCCGCAGCAGAGGGAGCCAGGGCACACAGACCGAACACAACAAGTGGGACGGGTGATCGGACCAGACGGTCAGATCGAGGGAGCGAAACAGGGGCGGCACGCTGCAGTGCCCCCCGAGGCGTAGAAGGCCGGCAACAGGCCCGACCGCCAGCAGGTTGCAGCGCATTCAGGCGTGGAACGATCCCTGGAGAGCAGGACGGATCGGACCACGGCGCCCACTCGGGATGTTGGTGCCGCCGGAAGCGGCCTGACATCGGGCGAAGATGTGCAACCGGATTGGTTCCGGAAACGCATCGCCTGAGCCAGGTGGAATCGCACAGACGCCACGTCAGTGACAGCTTTGCGGTTTGGCCTCGGTCAGCATTATCGGCCGAAACCTTGTGCCCGACCTCCAGCGGGCGCTTTTTTCCAAAACCATGACGTCAAGGAGAAGGACATGAAAGCCATGTTCGATGGAATCAAGCGTTTTGTTCGTGAAGAAGACGGCGCAGCGGGCGTGGAATATGCCCTTCTGCTCGCCTTCGTGGCCCTGGTGATGGTGGGCTTCGGCGGCGACGTGAAAGCTGCCGTGGGCGGCATCTGGGGCAACATCGTCGCCGGCCTGCAGGGCGCCTGAGCCAGCCGCCGCAGGCAGGGCCGGCCCGACGCGCCAGCGGGCCGGTCCGCCACCCAGCACAGATTTCCACGCCATGCCCGGCCATCGTGCCGACGCACGGCTGACAACGACCGCCTGACCGGGGGAACCGCCATGATCACATTCGCCGCACTTGCCAACCTGGGCCTGGCCGCGATGGTCGTCGTGGCGGCGGTCAGCGATGCCCGCTCGCGCCGCATTCCGAACGCCCTTGTGGCTGCCGGACTCGTGGCCGCCCTGGGCTTCCAGATCGCGGCGTTGGGCTTCACTGCCGGCGCCTGGCAGTGGATAGGCGGCCTGGCGACGGGGATGGGACTGTTCCTGGCCATCTATCTCTTCGGCGGCCTGGGGGCCGGCGACGTGAAGTTGATGGGGGCGGCGGGCGCCTTCCTGGGCCCACTTGGCGCCGCACACGCCGCGCTGGCGAGCTTTCTGGTCGGTGGCTTGCTGGCACTCGCGGCGATGTTGCTGCATCGGCCTTCGCGGCAGGCGCTGACCGCGCTGGGTTCGCTGCTGATGGCATTGCCTTTCGGACGCACCGCCACCACCGCCGCACGCATCGATCCGGCCAGCGAGGCCGGCAGTTCTGCCACAGCACGGCTGCCCTACGCGATTGCCATTGCGGCGGGCGTCTTGCTGGTGAAGTGGGAGGTGCTCTGAACCGGCACCTGCCGGCGCGGAGCGCAATCGCACGGCAACGTCCGTGCGCAAGAACGAAGTACAAGGCCGATGCCGGCACAGCCCGGACGTTGGCGGGAACGGGAGACGGCCATGCCAGACAGCAGCCGCACACATGCGCAACAGGGGTCGGCCCGGCCCTGCGCAGCGCCACATCGCCACAGAAACGCCGTGCAGCAGACCACCGCGCGGCATAGCGTTAGCGCCCGCCGGGCACCGTTGCGCGGCAGGCCAGCCGGCCGCCCCGTCACGCCGCCAGCCTGCCGCATCGTGCGGGCCCGCCGCACCTTCCTGTTCTGAACGGAGACCATCATGAAGAACCTCCGCATCCTGTTCATGCTGCTGATCGCCACCGTTGCCGGACTGACCGCCGTGGTACTGGCTTCCCGCTGGCTCATGCAGCAAGGCGCCAGCGGCATTACCAAGGTGGCTGTCGCCAATGCCGACATCGACCTGGGCCAGCAAATCACCGCCGAATCCATCCGGCTGGTGGACTGGCCTTCGGCCAGCCTGCCGCCCGGCGTGGTCAACGACGCGCACCTGCTCGACGGCCGCGTCACCAAGGCCAGCCTCACGCGCGGCGAGCCGATCCTTGAATCCAAGCTCACGCCGGTGGGTACCAAGGGCGGACTCTCTGCCGTCATCGCCAGCGGCAAGCGCGCCATCACCGTACGTGTGAACGATGTAGTCGGCGTGGCCGGTTTTGCATTGCCGGGCAGTTTCGTCGACATCATCGTCAATACGCAGCGCGACAAGGACGGCAAGCCCAGCGCCAGCCACGCGGAGAAAGGCGAGCAGTCGATTTCGAAGATCGTGCTCGAGAAGATCCTGGTGCTGGCCGTGGCGCAAGAGGTCAATCGCGACGAGACCAAGCCGAAGGTCGTGAATGCGGTCACGCTGGAAGTCACGCCCGAGGAAGCCGAGAAGATCGACCTGGCGCGCAGCGTGGGCAACCTCTCCCTGGTGTTGCGCAACCAGGTAGACCCGCGTCCTGCCGAGACGGCGGGTGCCACCAAGGATTCCCTGCTCAAGGTGCCCGTCGTGGCCGTGGCTGCCCCGTCGATCCGGACCGTGACCGTGCGCCAGATGGCCGAGCGCAAGCCTGGCAACTGCGTGGGCGTGATCAACGGCACCCAGCACAACCAGGAATGCTTCTGAACCACCACTACAACGGCACCCGTTGACCAGAGGAAGCAGGCCACACCGGACACTGCTCCCGAAAACGGCGAACCACCGGGGGAACATCATGGAAAGCAACCTCACAGGCCGCGGCTTGCCGCGCGCTGCCGGCACGCGCCTGCACATCTCGATCCTGGCACTCGCGGCGCTGGCCGCCGTGGCCAGCGGCAAAACCTACGGCCAGGCGGCCATCGAGGCGGCCATTGCCGCCGCCAGCAGCGCCGGCGTGCCAGTCCAGCTTGTGGCGCAACAGCCCGTCGGCGACGCCGCCGCAGCCCAGCGCGCCCAGCAGGCATCGGCAGCGGCGGCGGCACGCGGACCGAACTGCACGGGCGCCGTGCGCGACCGCCGCGAGGTAGCGGTGGCCGTCGGCAAGTCCACAATGATCGAGATGCCCGAAGCTGTGCGAAACCGCTCGCTCGGCAATCCGCACGTCGCGCAAGCCATGCTGGTCTCGCCGCAGACGCTCTACGTACTGGGCCAGGAGGTGGGTACGACCAACATGATCGTGCAGGGCCGCAGCGGATCGTGCAGCGTGATCGATGTCATCGTGGGCGCAGACCCTGGCGGGTTGCAGGCCACGCTGCGCCAGTTGCTGCCCGAGGCAAGCCGCGTCAAGGTGTCGTCGGCTGCCGACAGTCTCGTACTGACCGGCACCGTGGCCGACGCCGTGCAGGCGCAGAAGGTGCTCGACATCGCCAACGCGTTCGTGGTCCGGCAAACGCGCGGCCCTACGCAAACCCAGCAGGCCCCGGCGGCGGCGCAGCAAACGCCGATCGCACAACTCGTGAACCCGGCCACGGCCGGCATGCCGATACGCAGCCCGCGCATCATCAACATGATGGTGGTCGAGGCGCCGCAGCAGGTCATGCTCGAAGTCAAGGTGGCCGAGGTCTCCAAGACGCTGATCGACCAGATGGGCTCGGCGGCCAACCTCGCGGGGGCATTCGGAAGCTGGAACTTCGGCCTGCTTGCCAACTTCCTGTCCTCCGGCGCGCCGGACCTGATCACCTTCAGCAAGAACAACAACCTGCCGTTGCAGTTCGCGCTCGATGCGCAACGCGGCGACGGACTCGTCAAGATCCTGGCCGAGCCAAACCTGATGGCAATCAGCGGACAGGAGGCCAGCTTCCTGGCGGGCGGCAAGGTCTTCATCCCCGTCCCGCAGAGCTTCGGCGGCAATACCACGACGATCATCCTCCAGGAAGAAACCTTCGGTGTGGGCCTGCGCTTTACGCCCACGGTGATGGAGAACGGCCGCATCAACCTGAAAGTGGCGCCCGAGGTATCGGAACTCTCCCCGACGGGTGTGGCGCTCACCGCGCCGAATGTGTCCGGCGCCACGATCCTGCCGCTCATCAACACGCGGCGGGCCTCCACCACGCTGCAGGTGTACGACGGTCAGAGCTTCGCAATCGGCGGCCTCATCAAGAACAACATCACTGGCAGCCTGAAGGCGCTGCCCGGCGTGGGCGAGCTGCCGGTGGTGGGCGCGCTGATGCGCAGCACGAACTTCCAGCAGGACCGCACCGAACTGATGTTCGTCGTGACGCCGCGCCTGGTGAAGCCGCTGCCGCAGTCCTATCCGATGCCGACCGACACCTTCGGGCCGGTTCGCCCCGGCGAGGTCTACATCAACGGCAACATGGAAGGCCACCCGGTTCGCCCCGCCACGGCACCGGCAGCCATGCCAGCACCGATGCCCGGCGCATCGCCCGCTACCGCCCCGACATCGATGCCTGCGCCAATGCCCGCACCCGGCTCCGCACCGGCACCGCTCACGCAGGCACCGGCTGGCGGCAACGCCACGCTGGCCGCCACCGATATCCCGGCGCGGTCGGATCGCTGAGTCGCCCGCCACCGCCAACCCGTTTCAGGAGCTCATCATGATCGTCCACAAGCTGTTCCGCCCGACCCTGCTCGCGGCCACCCTCGCGGCCTTCCTGCCAGTGCTTGCGAGCCTCGCCGGCTGCATGGCCTCGACCCCGCTCTACGACAAGCAGTTCGGCGATGCCGTGCGCACCGTGCGCGCCATGCAGACGCTGAACCCCGACGCCAGCAATCCCGCCAACCCCGGCGCCAGTGTCGACGGGCGCACCGCCACGGCGGCGATGGACCGCTACAACGGGTCGTTCCGCGCGCCCCAGGGCGATGCCAATGGCTATACGGTCGGCGTCGGCTCCGCGAACGGCGGCGGTAGCAGCGGCCTCAACAGCATGGGCCGCTGAAGCCCCTTTTCGTCATCCTTACAGGGAGCGAGCCATGGCAAAGATCGTCGTTGTCTCCGCCGAAGAATCGCAGTTGCAGCACGTTGCCGGACTCATCACGCAGTCCGCCAACCATGTGGTGCAACGTATGCTGGCCGCGCCGACGCTGGCGCTGGCGCAACCCGGCCTCACGCTCGGCACCGACCTGCTGATCCTGGCCGCCCCGGACTTCAGCGCGGACGATCTGTCCCAGCTGCGCCGCCTGCGCACCGACGCGCCCGGCACGCTGTGCATGTTGCTGACCGGCCACGCCTCCGCCGATCTCCTGATGCGCGCCATGCGTGCGGGTGTACAGGGCGTGCTGCCATGGCCGCCCGAGCCCGGCGAATTCCGCGATGAACTCCTGCGCTGCACGAGCCACGCACTCAGCAACGGCCGCGCCGAGGGGCAGGTACTGGCCTTCCTGTCGTGCAAGGGCGGCAGCGGCACCACGTTCATCGCCGCCAACACCGCGCACCTGCTGGCGGTCCGCCATCAGAAACGCGTGCTGATGGTGGACCTGAGCCAGCAGTACGGCGACGCTGCGTTCGTGCTGACGGACCAGACGCCGCCCGCCACGCTCGCCGAAGTGTGCCGCCAGATCGACCGGCTCGACGCTGCCTTGCTCGATGCCTGCGTGACGCATGTCTGCCCAGGCTTCGACGTGCTGCCCGCCGCCGGCGATCCGGTCAAGGCTGGCGAGATCAAGGCGGCCCATCTTGAACGACTGCTCACCATCGCGCGGCAGCAATACGACGCCGTGGTGCTGGATGTGGGGCAGGACATCAATCCAGCATCCATCGTCGTGCTCGATCACAGCAACCTGATCTATCCAGTGCTGCAGCCGAGCCTCTCGCACCTGCGCGGCGGTCACCGGCTGCTTGAGATCTGCCGCTCGCTCGGCTATCACGCCGACCGTCTGCGCCTGGTGCTCAACCGCCAGGACAAGCACGCCCCACTCGATCTCCGGACGATGGAAAACGCCTTCGGCATGCGCTTTGCCCATGTGCTGCCCAACGACACCGTGCCCGTGCGCGATGCCAGCAATCAGGGCCTGCCGCTGCTACAGGTGGCGCCGAAAGCTGCACTGACCCGCGCGCTCGGCGACATGGTCGGCGAGCTGTTTCCCGATACTGCGCCGCAGCGCGACAGCCTGCTGCGCAAGCTGTTCGGCCATGGTCCGCAGGTAGCCGCCCCGGCGCGCGCCTGACCCCCCTGCCTGGAGCCCATCATGTCTTTGCGAGAACAACTCTTTCAGCAGGCCGGCGAGGCGCTGCCGCCGCGCGTGGCCAAGGCGAACGGCACCGGCGCGGTCAGCCAGGTTTACCAGCAACTGGCGATGGAGATCCACCAGACCATCGTCGACCGTGTGGAACTGGCGCGGCTGCAGCAGCTCACGCCCGAACAAGTCAAGCGCGAACTGGCGCAACTGGTGGAGCGGATCATCGACGAGGGCAATCACCCGGTCAACGAAGCCGAGCGCCGCCGCCTGGTCTCCGACGTGCAGGACGAGATGCTCGGCTACGGCCCGCTGGAGCCGCTGCTGGCCGATCCCACGATCTCGGACATCCTCGTCAACACGGCCCGGCATGTCTATGTGGAGCGGCATGGCAAGCTCGAACTCACGGACGTCACGTTTCTCGATGACGCCCACCTGCTGCGCGTGATCGAGAAAATGGTGTCGCGCATGGGCCGGCGCATCGACGAGTCCAGCCCCATGGTGGATGCCCGGCTGCCCGACGGCTCGCGCATCAACGCCATCATCCCGCCATCCGCCATCGACGGCCCGCTGCTCTCGATCCGTCGCTTCTCGGTCAATCCGCTACAGATCAAGGACCTCGTCGAGCTATGCACGCTGACGCCGCAGATGGCGCAGTTGCTCGACGCCATGGTGCGCGCCAAGCTCAACGTACTGATCTCGGGCGGCACGGGTAGCGGCAAGACCACGCTGCTCAATATTCTCTCCGGCTTCATTCCTGCCGACGAGCGCATCGTGACGATCGAGGATGCGGCCGAACTGCAATTGCGCCAGAACCACGTACTGCGGCTCGAAACGCGGCCCGCCAATATCGAGGGACGCGGCGAGATTACGCAGCGGGCGCTGGTACGCAACGCACTGCGGATGCGGCCGGACCGGATCATCCTGGGCGAAGTGCGCGGTGCCGAGGCACTCGACATGCTGCACGCGATGAACACGGGCCACGAAGGATCGCTCGCCACCATCCACGCCAACACGCCGCGCGACGCACTGACGCGGCTGGAGAACATGATCAGCATGGCCGGCCTGAACCTGCCCACGCGCACCATGCGCCAGCAGGTCACCTCGGCGATCTCGGTGGTGGTACAGGTTTCGCGCCTGACCGATGGCCGCCGCAAACTCGTCAGCGTGCAGGAGATCACGGGCATGGAAGGCGAGGTGGTGAACATGCAGGAGATCTTCACGTTCCGCCGCAAGGGTGTGGATCGCGACGGTCGCATCCGCGGCCACTTCTGCGCCACCGGTGTCCGTCCCAAGTTCTGCGAACGGCTCCAAGCGTTCGGCATTCATCTGCCTGAGACGCTGTTCGACCCCGCTGCCACGCAGGAAGTCTAGGAGCACGATCATGAACGCCACGATGGTCGGATTTTCCGTCTCGCTTTTCCTGGCCCTGTTGCTGGGCGCGCTTGGCGCATGGCAATGGTGGAACCAGACGCGCAGCCAGCGTGCCCGGCGCTTCAGCCATCGCGTGGAAGCGGCGATGCTCAAGAGCGTCAGCCACGGTGCCGATGCCGGCATCCTGAAGCAGCGCGTGCTGGGCGACTCGCCTGGCATGACACGGCTGCTGCGTCGGCTGCCGCGCGTGGAGGCGCTCGACCTGATCCTGCTCCAGTCCGGGCTTGACTGGTCCGTGGGCCGACTGCTGGCGGTGACCGGCCTTGCTGCGGTGGCCGCCATCGGCATGCTCCTGCCTTTCCACCCGCCTGCGTTTGCGCTGTTGCCGATCGCCATCTGCGCGGCCTGCCTGCCCACGCTTTTCGTGATGCGCAAACGGGGCAAGCGGCTCGCACGGCTGGAAGAACAATTGCCCGAGGCGGCCGACCTGATCGGCCGTGCGCTACGCGCCGGGCATTCGCTGCCGAGCGCACTCGACATGGCCGGCCAGGAGCTGCCCGACCCGATCGGCAACGAACTGGCACTGGTGTTCGGCGAGATCAACTACGGCATCCCGATTGGCGACGCACTGGCGGGCCTGACCGACCGCGTGCCTCTGGAAGACCTGCGCTATCTGGTCATCGCGATCATGATCCAGCGCGAATCGGGCGGCAACCTGGCCGAGATCCTCGACAACGTGGGCGCCCTGATCCGCAAGCGGCTGCAACTGCTGGACAAGGTGCGCGTGCTGTCGGCCGAGGGGCGTCTCGGCGGCGTCATCCTGACCCTGCTGCCGCTGGTCATGGGCGTCCTGGTGTACCAGATCAACCCTGACCTGATTTCCACGCTGTGGACCGATCCGGCCGGCATCCGAATGCTGTGGGCGGCCATCGCCATGACCTGCGTGGGCATCGTGTGGATGCGCCAGATCGTGCGGATTCATGTCTGAGACAGCCAGCAACCGAGGCGGGCGCCAGCCCGGACCATCATGCCCATGACCACCATCCTCCTGCTCACGGCCACCTTTGTCATCGTCTTCGGCGTGTCCTGCGTGGCAATGGCGCTGCTAAGGCCCAGTGCAGTGCAGCGCCGCGTGGGGCAGATCCATCGCGAGATACCGGGTGTGGAAATGCCGTCGCCACAAAGGGGCTGGCTACGCCAGGCCGAAAAGCTGGCCCGTCCGCTCGCCCGGATATCGCTGCCGAAGGAGGGATGGGAAAACTCCGCGCTGCGCACGCGCTTCATCCACGCAGGATGGCGCCAGCCGGAAGCCATGGCCGTGTACTTCGCACTGAAAACGCTGCTTGTGACCGGCCTGCCCCTGGTCATGTGGGTCCTGCTGTCCGGGCACCTCGACCCCGCGCAGCAGGCCAAGCTGCCACTGGCAATGTTTGCCGCAGCCGTGGCAGGGTTCTACCTGCCCGACCTGGTGCTGCGCCACAAGGTGCGCAGGCGCCAGCGCGAGATCTTCGAATCGTTCCCCGACAGCCTGGACCTCATCATGGTCTGCGTGGAGGCTGGCCTGGGTCTCGATGCGGCCGTGCTGCGCGTGGTGGAGGAAATGCGCAGCGCGCGCCCCGCAATGGCCGAGGAATACGAACTTCTCACGCTGGAGTTGCGTGCCGGCCTGCCGCGCGAGAAAGCCATGCGGAACCTGGCCTCGCGCACCGGCGTGGAAGACGTGAGCATGCTCGTGGCGATGCTGATCCAGGCCGACCGCTTCGGCACCAGCGTGGCGGATTCGCTGCGTGTGCATTCGGACATGCTCCGCACGCGCCGCCACATGCTGGCCGAGGAGCGCGCCGCAAAGATCGGCACCAAGATCCTCTTCCCGCTGATCTTCTGCATCTTTCCGTCGCTGTTCGTGGTGCTGCTTGGACCAGCCGCCATCCAGGTCATCACGGCACTGCGTTCGGTGGCGAATCAATAGGCACGCCCCAGTCTTCCGCCCCATCCGAAGGAGACCATCATGCGCCATCGCACCCGCTCTCGCCCTGCTGCCTCCGGCCAACGCGCCCGGGGAGCCGCAGCCGTGGAATTCGCCCTGATCTTCCCGCTGCTGATGTTCATCGTGTTCGGCGCGATCGAGTTCGGTACCGCGCTATACGACAAGGCCGTGATCACCAACGCCAGCCGCGAGGCGGCGCGTGCCGGCGTGATCCTGCGCACGCCCGCAATGACCAGCACGCAGATCAAGCAGGTAGCCACGAACTATTGCCAGAACAAGCTCGTGGCCTACGGCGCCTCTGCCACCTGCACCTACCCTGGCACGGTGACGGCATGCAGCACCACCGGCACGCCACTCACCGTACAGGTGGCCTACAACTTCAATGGCCTGCTGCTGGGTCCCCTGATCCGGCCGTTCACGGGTCCGATCACGATCAATGCATCGACCACCATGCTCTGCGAGTAGCGGGCATGCACCCCGAGGGAGGCCAGTGATGACACATCGCCCAACCAACATATCGTCCCGCCCTCGTCGGCAACGCGGCGCCATTGGCATCATGATGCCTTTCATGATGATCACGATCCTGTCGATCGGTGCCATCGCCATCGACGTGGGTCATCTCGTGGTGGTGCGCAACGAACTGCAGAATGCCGCGGATGCCGCGGCACTCGCGGGCGCGGCAAAGCTCTACCCAGCCACGCCTGCGCCGCAGTGGACCAACGCGGTCAGCAACGGCACATCGGCCATCGGACTCAACAAGGCGGCGGGCGTGACCCTTAGCACGGGCGCTGTACAGGCCGGCTACTGGAACCTGGCCGGCTCGCCTGCCACGCTGCAGGCGCAGACCATCGTGCCAACTTCCAACGACGCGCCAGCCGTCCAGGTCACGATCAGCCGCGGCGCGGGCAGCAACGGCGGCCCCGTGGCCATGCTGCTCGCGCAGGTCTTTGGCGGATCTGCGGCCAGCACTTCGGCCACCGCCGTGGCGGTGGTATCCGCACCGGGCGCGCTGCTGGCGGGCGCTACACCGCTGCCCATGGTGATCTCGTCCTGCCTCTACAGCCAGTTCTTCAATCCCACCACGGGGCAGCCACTCACCACGAGTTTCAAGATCGGATCGAGCTATCACTACGGCCCATGCGAATCCGGCCAGTGGACCACGTTCTTCTCGAATACGAATAGCGACTCCGCCACCAAGAACATCATCAATGGCAATACGCCCAGCCCAGCCATGAAGATCGGCGACAAGGTGTGGGTGCAGACCGGCACCAAGACGAACCTGTTCGGCGAAGTGGCCAGCGAGCTGACGGGAAAGACCGTGATCATTCCCGTCGTGTCGGACCCCACCAACACCGGCTTCCAGACCAATGGGCAAATGTCCATCGTCGCGTTCGCGGCGTTCTACATCGAGACCGCTGTGGGCGGGTCAGGCAAGTATGTACAAGGCCATTTCGTGGGTGGGGCGCCCGTGACCAACAGCGGCGGTGGCGTAGGCCCCTACTACGGCGCCTACGTCCCGCCCCGCCTGGCGAAGTGACCCCGAATGGAGCCGGCGGCCCGCCAGTGCCCCAGGCAATGGTGGCCCCTTGCGGCGCGTATCCATGACGCGCCATGAGGCCCCCCTGGCTCCTTTTGCGGCTCGGTCCTTGACCGGGCCGCTTTTTTTTCGAAGAATCGACCGCAGCCACCCCACAACCGGAGCCTGCATGAAGCTGCGCGTCCTCAGCGACATTCACGTCGAACACAATCCGTCCGAGCCCGTACCCGACTGCGCGGCCGACCTCGTCATCCTGGCCGGCGACATCGCCAACGGCCGCGACGGCATCGACTGGGCCGCCCGCACATTCGACGTGCCCGTGCTCTACATCCCAGGCAACCACGAGTATTACGAGAGCGCGTTCGATACAGTCGATGCGCTGATGGCCGAAGGCGCCGCCGAGGCTGGCAATGTGACGCTGCTCAACGGCGCCGTGGCGGAGTTTGCCGAAGCCGACGGCCAGCGCGTACGCGTGATCGGCACGACATGGTGGACCGACTACTGCCTCTACGGCGAGAACCGCGCGGAAGAGGCCATGGAAGCCTGCGCCCGGGTGATGGTGGACCATCGCCTGATCGCCACGACCGATGCCGATGGCTCGCATCGCGGCTTCACACCCGCCGACGCACTCGCCCGCCATCACGCCGCCACCGCCTGGCTGGCCGACGTGCTAGCGCAACCGTTCGACGGCAAGACCGTGGTCGTCACGCACCACGGCCCGGACCTGGGCAGCCTCGATGCGCGCTACGCGCACGACATCGTCTCCGCCGGCTTCATCTCCCGCCGCCCAGACCTTGTGGCACAGGCCGACGTCTGGATTCACGGCCACACGCATACCAGCTTCGACTACTGGATCGAGGATTCGCGCGTGGTCTGCAACCCACGCGGGTATATCTCGCGGCGGACGGGGCAGCCGGAGAATCCGGTGTTCGATTGGGGGAAGGTGGTGGAGGTTTGAAGAGACCTCCCTCCGCCTAGGTTTGCTCCCTGTACTGGTCTAATTTCCTCAGACACGTCGATAGGTGGAA
>NZ_JBDKXK010000064.1:0-65543 GCF_039710735.1 Cupriavidus sp. DL-D2
ATGGCATGCAAGAGGTCAGCGGTTCGATCCCGCTTAGCTCCACCAGGGTTGAACAGGCACTGGGGTAGTAAAAAAGTTGCCTGAAATTGTGAAAGTTCTGCTAGAATAGCGGACTTCGCAGCAGTAGACGGAAACGTTGCTTGCAATCGATTTCTGTCCCCTTCGTCTAGAGGCCTAGGACATCACCCTTTCACGGTGAGTACAGGGGTTCGAATCCCCTAGGGGACGCCAAACATTGGACGTAATCACTCGTCCAGTTGGCTGTCCGGAGCGAAGCTCCAGATAGCAACCAACAACGGAGCGGTAGTTCAGTTGGTTAGAATACCGGCCTGTCACGCCGGGGGTCGCGGGTTCGAGCCCCGTCCGCTCCGCCAACTTTTAAAAAAGCCTGCGCAAGCAGGCTTTTTTTTCGTCTGTACGAAATACAAGCAAGCCCCGACGGTCTGCGCCCCTCTCCGGGAGAGGGGCGGGGGAGAGGGGAACTGAAGCGGTAGGGGTCCCTCAACCCACTCGACTCACCCTCATGAAATACCTCACCAACAATGTTCCTGCGATTGCCAGGCTCACGCTGTTGGCAATCCAGAATCCGGACGCGCCGCGCGTGAAGGCTGGCATCCAGTCGATCAGACCGAATCCCAGGACGTAGCCGCCGCCGAGACCGACGCCCCATAGTGAGCCGGCGTAGATCAGCGTGGGAATCAACGCAATCTTGTAGGCGCGCAGGATGAAGCCGGTCATGACCTGCACGGCATCGAACGCCTGGTAGAACGCCACGAACAGCACCAGCGGCAGAGCCTTCGCAATCACGGCAGGGTCTTTCACGTAAGCGTGTAGCAGTGGTTCGCGCAGCAGCCAGAGCAGAACCCCGACGACAACGGCCATGCCTGCGCCAAAGCGGATGCCTCGCCAGCCCAGGCGACGCGCACCGGCCATGTCGCGAGCGCCGATGAGCTGAGCCACCAACGTGGAAGTGGCAATCGATAGCGACAGCGGCATCATGTACGCCACGGCGCCAAGATTGGCGATGATCTGGTGACCGGCCAGCGTCTCGGTACCAAGCCGCGTGATGAAGATCGACATCAGCGTGAACGACGTAATCTCTATCAGATAGGTCAGGCCCATTGGCACGCCCAGCCGTAAAAGCGGCATGATCCGGTCCCGACGTGCCCATTCCCATCGTGTGAAAATGCCCAGCGGATGGTAGGCGCTGCCGAGCCGCAGGATGCACAGGCCCACGATGCACCAGACCCAGCTGATGATCGTCGACGCCAGGGCGCAGCCCGGGCCGCCCATGGCCTCGATGCCATAGCCGCCGTGGATGAACCACGCGTTGAGAGGCACTTTCAGAACCAGCCCGCCGATCTGCAGCACGGTGACCATGATCGGCCGGGACAGCGCATTGTTGAGCGCCATGTAGATACGAAAGCCCAGTGCAGCCGGCAGCCCGAAAGCAACGATGTGGAGGTATCGTGCCGCCTTGTCGACAAGTTCGGGTGGTGCCTTGGCGAAGGCCAGTAGCGGCTCCGGAAACAGCAGCACCAGCATGCCCGGAACGGCCAGGGCCACGCCGAGCCATGCCGCTTGTCGGACTTCGACGCCGATTTCGGCAGTGCGTCCCGCACCGTAGAGCTGCCCGGCAATCGGCGAGAGGGCCTGCAATACGCCCATCAGACTGATATAGACGGTGACATAGATCGAGCCACCCAGGCCAACGGCTGCGAGGTCGGCCGCGGAAGCGCGACCGGCCATGATGGTATCGATGACACCGAAAGCGATCACGGCGAGCTGGCCGACCAGTACCGGCGCGGCCAGATGGATGATGCGACGAAGGTCCTGCAGCGCGCTGCTCATTGTTATTGTCGATTGGAGGATGACAACGCGTGATGCCTGCACGGCCAGGAAGACCATGCAGGTTGCGTCAGGGGCGCCGAACTGCCGCCTACCGCATTACTGCGGTGGGAGGCGTCGCTGCGACGAGGGGCGGGCCGGCTTGACGGTCGACAGATCGACCAGTCGATACATGCGGAACCGCTCATCGCGGTCGGCGGGGCGTCGGCCTTCCCAGATCAGGCGCCATTCAAAATGCGAGAGGTTGCCCGGGGCGCCATAGTCGACGGCATCGTGCCGCAACAGGATGTCGCATCCGTCCTCGGGACCGCCAAAGCGGATATGCCCGAAGTAGGCGAACGAGGCCAGTTGCGCATTGCCCATCCGGATCGGCTGCACGCAGCGGTAGGTCGACGGCAGCGCCAGCGAAGCGGCCTGGGCCACGTCGCGGTACGTCTTGCCGTAGTTGATCGAAGGGAGCCACAGCGTCATGGCGATCACCCACATCAGCGTGGTGCCAGCGGCCGAAATGACCACGGGGCGCCAGATCTGTTTGGGCGCCCGCGACAGGCGCCACCGCACGACCAATACCCACGCGAGCGTGACAATCAACGCGATAACCACGGCCGTGGCCGTGAACGTGTGCTGGAAACCGGGAATCTGGCGGAACACATTGGCGGCAATCTTGGGTGGCCAGCCGGTGGTCTTGGCGATCCACATGAACCAGACGGTGCCGCCGAAGATCGTGAAGAAGAGCAGGGCGAACCAGTCGATCGCATTGATTGCCGCGCGCGGTAACGTGGGCAGTGCGAACGCCGCCAGGATGGCCATGGGCGGCAGCAGAAGAATGAACTGTACATCGCCGGGGCTGCGCTGCAGCACGAGCAGCAGGAACAGCATCGCCAGTACCGTCAGCGGTAGCGCCACGTGAGCGGCCCGGCGCATGCCGCGCCATGACAGCCACGCGAAGGCCGTGATCGGCCAGACCGGCCAGGTGTAGAGGAAGAAATTCCGGGCGATAAAGCCGCCGGTTTGCCAACTGGGCGCGCCGTAGGTACGGCGGTCGTAGCGTGCCCATTCGCGGATAAAGGTCACGGCGTCATCGGTGACCGTGGCGCCGAAATAGGTCGCGGCCATCCACGCCAGTACCATCGCCAGCGCTATGCCCACGCCGATAGGCAGCAGACGTCGCAGCGGCAACGGCTGACACACCACGCCCGCAATGATTGTGGCCGCCAGCAGCGAAGTCGCCAGCAACGGTCCGCTGGCCAGGCACAGCGCGCCCAGGCCCACGCCGAACCAAAGGCTGCCCTGGATCGGCATGTCGAGGCTGCGCACCATGCCGTACAGCATGAACGCGATAAAGCAGACCTGACCGACCTGCGCCGTGGTTTCATGGCCGCGCATGGCCAGGCCCACGCAGGCCAGGAAGATCAGCAACGCACCGTCGGCCAGCGCCCGGCCGTAAGAGCGGGCATCGGGCTGGCCACCGAACGCGAACGCGAACGGCTGCACTTCGTCGCGTCGGCCCAGCAGATAGGTGGAATACCAGATGAAAGCGCAGGTGCCGAAGTAGAACAGCGCTGTGGACAGGCGTGCGGCATCCGGTGCGCCAAGCCATCCGCCGAACAGCCGGATCATCAGGCCGCCGATCCAGAAGACCAGCGGGCCGTCCTCGCTGTAGGGGCGGCCGACGATGTTCGGCATCAGCCAGTCCTGCAGGCCGCCCGTACCCAGTTGCCACATCACGCCGAAGCCAGCCGCATCCTCGTTCTTCCATGGATCGCGACCGAACAGTCCAGTCAATCCGTAGATGATGCAGATCGCCAGCAGCAGGTAACGCGGCAGGGCTCCGGTGGCGGCGGCGGTCAGGTGAACGGGAGTGGTCTTGGCTTGGGACATCGGCAGAGGTTCGTGGCGGCAACCCACAGCTGTGCACAAGCCGCTATTGTGGGCCACAAATGCAAAGAGGCAGCCGATGCTGCCTCTTTGTCAGGTCGCGCGCTGCAGGAGCATCTGTCCCGGCAGGCGCGGCATTCGCTCGGTAGAGCGGCGCGCTTACTTCTTGGCGGCCAGCTTCGAACCGAACTTCTGACGGAACTTCTCGACGCGGCCAGCCGTGTCCATGATCTTCTGTTGGCCGGTGTAGAACGGATGCGATTCCGACGACACTTCGATCTTGGCCAGCGGGTAGGTCTTGCCTTCGAACTCGATCGTGTCCTTGGTCTGGATCGTCGAACGGGTCACGAACTTGAAGTCGCAGGACATGTCCTGGAACACGACTTCGCGGTAATTCGGGTGAATGCCTTCTTTCATGGTGCTTCCTTTCTGGTTGGGTAGCCAGTCCGCTCTACGATGCACAACCTGCTGGGTTGCGCGAGCGAACCACTTGCCTGTAACGGGCAAACCGGGATTATGGCAGAAAAACAAGCACTTGGGCAATCTCCTTGGACATTGGCAACACGACAATGGGGTCGGCGCTAAAGCGCCTCAAGCCGCATGTTTTGCGGGATCTTGTCGATAGAACCTCGCCAGCGTGTCGTAAAGGACTGGCCAATGCTTCTGCAATCCGCCTGGCTCGACAAAGAATGTCTCTGACGCCACCGCGAAAAACTCGCTGGCAGCCTCGCATCCGTAGGGGTCGATGACGAGGAGTGCTGGCGGGAGGCGTTCGGGGTGGTCCCAGTCGGCGTCGGGCACCTGTTCGCAGGCATCCGCAAAGCGATCGTACTCGGCGAGTAGCGATTCCGCCCACGCTTCGGCGTCGATGCCGGGGTGAAGCACGCGCGAAAAGGGCGGCACCCCGTCGGGTTCGCCGTCCAGCATGTCGAGTTTGTGGGCGAACTCGTGGATGACCACGTTGTAGGTGTCGGCCGGTAGCGCGTGGTCGCCGTCGAGTCCGGCGCCCGGCGTATGGACATCGGGCCAGGACAGGATGACCGGGCCATGCTCCCAGGCCTCGCCGCTCGCTTCTTCCTCCACGCCATGCACGAGGCCGATGTCGTCCTCCACGGTCTTGCGGATCAGGAATTCGCCGGGATACAGCACGATGCCGTGCCAGCCGCGATACCACTCGATACCCAGCTTGAGGATGGGCACGCAGGCTTGCACGGCCACGCTGACCACCATCTCGTCGGTCAGTTCGAGTTCGTGCGCCGTCGAGTATTCCTTGCTGGCGATGAACAGCGTGGCCAGTTCGCGGAGCGCGGTCAGATCCTCTGCCACATAGCGTTGCACGAACGGTAGCGCCGCCACTGTTTGCGCCCAAAGTTCGTCGGGGATGGCGTAGTGGGCGAGCTTGCGTTCGCGGGAGCGGGTCCGCAGAAAGCTGGACAGTTTGCCGAGCATCGTTTTCCGGAAGGGTTGGCGAGCGCCGAAAATAAAAAAGGCGCACCCGAAGGGTACGCCTTTCCGCATGCATCGCAAGGGACAGCTACGGCATCAGCCGCAATCAGCCGCCACGACGCATCATGTCGAAGAACTCTGCGTTGTTCTTCGTCGGCTTCATCTTGTCGAGGATGAATTCCATGGCCTGGACTTCGTCCATGTCCGAGATGAACTTGCGCAGGATCCAGATCTTCTGGAGGATTTCCGGCTTGATCAGCAGTTCCTCGCGGCGAGTGCCCGACTTGTTCAGGTTGATGGCCGGATAGACACGCTTTTCCGCCAGACGGCGTTCCAGGTGCACTTCCATGTTGCCCGTGCCCTTGAACTCTTCGTAGATGACGTCGTCCATGCGGCTGCCGGTTTCGATCAGCGCCGTGGCGATGATCGTCAGCGAACCGCCTTCTTCCAGGTTACGCGCGGCACCGAAGAAACGCTTCGGACGTTGCAGCGCGTTGGCGTCCACACCGCCGGTCAGCACCTTGCCCGATGCCGGGACCACGGTGTTGTAGGCGCGGGCCAGACGCGTGATCGAGTCCAGCAGGATCACCACGTCGCGCTTCAGTTCCACCAGGCGCTTGGCTTTCTCGATGACCATTTCGGCCACCTGTACGTGGCGGATGGCCGGTTCGTCGAAGGTCGACGCCACGACTTCGCCGCGCACCGAGCGCATCATCTCGGTCACTTCTTCCGGACGCTCGTCGATCAGCAGCACGAACAGATCCGCTTCGGGATGGTTGTTCGCGATTGCGTGGGCAATGTGCTGCAGCATCACGGTCTTGCCGGATTTCGGCGATGCCACCAGCAGGGCGCGCTGGCCACGGCCGATCGGGGCGATCATGTCGACGATACGGCCGGTGATGTTTTCTTCGGCGCGGATATCGCGTTCGAGCTGGAGCGGCCGGTTCGGATGCAGCGGCGTCAGGTTCTCGAACATGATGCGGTTTTTCACCGCTTCGGGCGGCTGCCCGTTGACCTTGTCCACCTTGACCAGCGCGAAATATCGCTCGCCGTCCTTGGGCGTGCGCACTTCGCCTTCGATCGAATCGCCGGTATGCAGGTTGAAGCGGCGGATCTGGGAGGGACTGATGTAGATATCGTCCGTGCTCGCGAGGTACGAGGTTTCCGGCGAGCGCAGGAAACCGAAGCCATCGGGCAGTACTTCCAGCGTGCCGTCTCCGTAGATGGTTTCGCCCATCTTGGCGCGCTTCTTGAGGATCGCAAACATCAGTTCTTGTTTGCGCATCCGTTGTGCGTTGTCGATCTCGAGCGTAGCCGCCATTTCGAGAAGCGCAGACACGTGAAGCGATTTGAGTTCTGTCAGGTGCATAGACAAAGGGTACAGGGGGTACAGAAGGGCCCGAACGGGCAAGACCTTGGAGAAGGGGGAGGAATGAGCGAACGCTCGGGGAAGTTGTTGGGTGGCATCTTAGCACAATCCGGCCGGCGCGCCAGGGCAGGCGCACGCGAAGCCGGATCATGCATGGCGAGGGCGCGGACGCCCCGGCCGGTTTGTGGATTAGACCTGTGCGTCCAGGAACGCGGTCAGTTGCGACTTCGACAGTGCGCCAACCTTCTGGGCGGCCACTTCGCCGTTCTTGAACAGGATCAGCGTCGGGATGCCGCGGATGCCGAACTTGGCCGGCACCTGCTGGTTTTCATCGACATTGATCTTGGCGATCTGGACCTTGCCGGCGTAGTCGCGGGCGACTTCGTCCAGGATCGGGGCAATCATCTTGCAGGGGCCGCACCATTCCGCCCAGAAGTCGAGCAGGACGGGCTTGTCGGACTTGAGAACGTCGTCTTCGAACGATGCGTCGCTCACATACTTGATTTGATCGCTCATGGCGGGAAACCTCTGGGTTTGCTTTTACGCTGTATTGGTGATGGCGGAATTGCGCAAGACCTGACCGCTACCTTACACGACATCGGACTGCTCCGCCGGTGAGGCTCGGCGTGCATGCACGCGGCCCTTGGCGCCGATATGTTACCAGCTTGCCGGAATTCAAGCGCACTGCAGCGCTCCCTGCCGATAATAGTTTCAATGGGCCCGAGAGATGCACGCTATCGGCATCCCCTATTGGAGTTATTGTGTGCTGCGCAGCAGCAGGGCGGGTTCGCTGGCATGATCTAGAATGCACCTCAGGGGGCATTCCGGCACGCGTAGAATGACTGACGCGGACTTTCCACACACTCCGACCAAGGCCATCATCATGACGCCCGAACCCAGCAAGCCCGAAACACCAGACACCCAGGCCAGCCCGCAGCAGGCTCCGGACGCTGATCAGTTGAGCGACGCGCTGGCGCATCTTTCCACCGCCGTCGAATCCGACAGCATCGCCACCGGCGCCGCCAAGGGGCTGGTCTACAGCGTAATGGAAACGCTCGGCACGCTGATCGGCGACCCCGACCTGCCCGAACATGCCCGCTCGGGCTACGAGGGGTTGTTGGAGACCGCTCGCGAGCTCCGTGCCCGCCTGGAGCACGGCGGAGACGACAACTAATATTCGCTGCATGGCCGTGGGGCGCCGGGTCGCCCCGCGGTCGCGCAGCCGCGCCCCCTTCATCCATGACCCGGCTTTCGTTTCCCCCCGGCCCTTCGTTCCTGGAACAGGCCGCCACGGCTGCGTGGTATTTCCTTGACCGCTGCGGGCCGTCCGCGGCGGATGCGCACGTGGTCGTACCCACCGCCGCCCAGATTCCCGGCGTGCGCCAGGCCCTGGACGCCGCCGCGCGCGCCGCCGGGCAGCCCCGGCTGCTACCGCGCGTGCTGACGCTTGGCCATTGGCTGCTCGACCTGCCTCCCGATCTCGAAAGCGAACCGGTGCCGGCACGCAGCCACGCAGCCAGGCTGCTGGCCGTGCAGCAGGCCATCCGCGCGCAAGATTGGTTGCGCGAAGCGTTCGGCGCGCAGACCGAGGGTGCGGCCTGGGGGTTGGCGCAGACGCTGCTGTCGATCAGCGACGAATTGAGCGCACGCTGGCTGGAGGACGCCGCGATTCGCGAGGATGACGATATCGACGGCGATGACCGTGCAGCTCTGCTGCAAGGCGCGCTGCAACGTACCTACGCGCACCTGACCGAGCGGTTTCTCGGCCAGGAAGCACAGATCGTGCTGGCGTTCTGGCAGATGCTGTCCGGTCCGGAGGATCCACTGCCTGCACGCCGTCGCGCGCTGCAGCGTCTAGCGATGATGGTGCCCGGGCCGGTACTGTGGATCGGTCCGACGCCACCGGAGCCTATCGAAGCCGCGTTCCTGCGTCAGGCGGGCGAACTCGTGCCGACCATCGAGATCGGCTATGACTGGACCGGTGCGGCGACTGAGGTCGACGACCCGGATAGCGAAGACGATGGGGCCTGGTATCGCACGCTGCTGGCGCTGTGGCCCGAGGCATGCCGCACGCTTGATTCCCACGAGGATAGGGAGGCCGACGAGGAGGCCAGCGCCGCGCCGCCCCCCGTCTTGCCGCAAAGCCTGCCTGCGAAGCGACCGCGCGTGCGCGTCATCGGCAGCGCACGGTTCGAGGACGAGGCGGCGGCGGCGGCCGACCAGCTCGTTCAATGGCTCAACGAAGGCCGCAAGCACGTGGCGCTGGTGGCGCACGACCGGGTCGTGGCGCGGCGCACGCGCGCGCTGCTGACACGTGCCGGTGCGCCTGTGCGCGACGAAACCGGCTGGAAACTCTCGACCACGCGTGCGGCGGCAGCGCTGATGCGCTGGTTCGACGTGCTTGTACGCGATGGCGACACGGCCGCGCTGCTCGATCTGCTCAAAAGCCCGTTTTGCCTGCCGGATGCTGCCCACCGTGGCGCCGCTATCGCGCTGCTGGAGCGCCAGATTCGCCGGGATGTGATCACTGGCGGCTGGCCACGTCTGCGGCATCTGTTTGCGGAGCGCCAGCGCACCGAGGAGTCCGGTTCCCAGACCGTTGTCGATATCGAGACCATGGAGGCCAGCGACGCCATGCTCGACATTCGCGCCGCCGCCAGAGCGCTGATCGCCACGCTGGCGGACGAAGCCTCGCAGTGGCCGCGCGGCCACGCCCAGCAGCCGTTGTCGGTCTGGCTGGAACGGCTCGATGCGATGCTCGACACGCTCGGCATGCGTGCGGCCTTGTCCGCCGATGATGCGGGGCAGCAGTTGCTCGACGCGCTGGCCCGGCTCGGTGAACTGGGAGAGGACGAGACCAGCGGCCACGCTACCCTGAACCAGCAGGAGTTCCGCGCGATGCTGTCGGCGCTGCTCGAATCGGTGGCCTACAAGGAGCCCGGCGCGCAGAGCCAGGCGCGCATCACGATCCTGCCGCTGAACGGCGCACGTATGCGGCGCTTCGAGGGCGTGGTAGTGGTGGGCTGCGACGATGCGCAACTGCCCTCCCGTGCCGCCGAGCTGATGTTCTTTTCGAACCAGATGCGTCGCGAACTCGGCCTGGAAGACCGCGAGGCGCGCTTCGCGCAGCAGGCGCGGGATCTGGCCGAGGTGCTGCTCAACAACGATGACGTGGTGCTGACGTGGCAGCGTTTCGGCGGCCGGGGCGAGCCGCACCACGTTTCGGGCTGGATCGAGCGGTTGTCGGCCTGCTGTGCGCGGGCCGGGGCGCCGATCGAAGCCAGTGCCGTGCCGCAGTGGCTCGACACCTTCGCGCAGCCGGGCTACATGCCAGCGCCATCGGCCCCCGAGCGCGTGCCTGCACGCTGGAGCGCGGCCGCGTACAACATGCTGCGGCGCTGTCCGTACCAGTTCTTCGCCGGCCGCATGCTGGGGCTGGCTGGGCTGGACACGCTCAATGATGATCTTGAGAAGCGCGACATCGGCAACCTGTTGCACCGCGTGCTGCTGCAGTACCACGAGGAAGTCCACGCCAGCGGTGAACGCGACGATGCGCGCCGGCTGACGCGGTTGCGCGAGATCTCGGATACCGTGTTCGGCAAGCAAATGGCAGAGGACGGCAACGCCATTAGCTACTACCGTCGCTGGTGCGAGGTGCTGCCTTCCTATGTCGCGTGGCAGTCTGCTCGCGAGGAAATGGGCTGGTACTGGCGCGCTGGCGAACTCGATGCCGGCGTGGACATGGCGATGCCCGATGGCATGCCGCTGCGGCTCGGCGGACGGATCGACCGCGTGGACAAGGGGCCGGACGGCGCCCATGCCGTGCTCGACTACAAGACGCAGCCAGCCAGCCGCCTGCGGCGCAAGGTGGGCGATGCCGAGGAAGACTGCCAGCTCGCGTTCTATGGGCTGTTGCGTGCGGATGCCGTGGCCGGCAGTTGGGTGTCGCTCGAAGGCGTGAAGCAGGGCGGCAGGGATAGCACGCCGGGCGCGCAACGCGAAATCGACCTGCCCGAGTTCCAGGCCGCCGTGACCTGGCTCGAACGCCAGTTGCGGCAGGACGTGGGCCGTCTGCGGCAGGGCGCCAAACTACCCGCCTTCGGCGATGCCGCCGCCTGTACGTATTGCGAAGCCCGCGGCCTGTGCCGCAAGGGCTTCTGGGAATCCACCGCCTTGCCGGACCTGCAGTCATGACCGCCAGCCCATCGATCCATGCCTATCTGCGCGACGGTGAACCCGTTGGCGAGGCCGATTTCACGCGCGCGGCCTGCGATCCGGCGCGATCCGTCGTGGTCGAAGCCTGCGCGGGCAGCGGCAAGACCTGGCTGCTGGTGGCGCGACTCGTGCGCCTGCTGCTGGCCGGCGCCGCGCCGCACGAGATCCTGGCGATCACGTTCACGCGCAAGGCTGCCGAGGAAATGCGCGAGCGTCTGCTGGAGGTGCTGTCGCAACTCGCCAGCGGCACCGACGAGGCTGTGCTGGGCCAACTTGAAATGCGGGGACTGACCGCCGACGCCGCGCGTGCTGCCTTGCCACGCGCGCGTCAACTGCATGCGCAGGTGCTGGCATCGCCGGGCCGCATGGCCATTGACACGTTCCACGGATGGTTTGGCACGCTGCTGCGTGGCGCGCCGCTCTCGTCGGGCATCGTGCCCGGAGCGTCGCTGCGCGAGGATGCGCTGCGCATGAAGCGCGAGGCGTGGGCGCCGTTCTGGCGCGCGCTGGCGCATCCGCAGCATGCCGAACTGCGCGAAGCGTACGAGCAACTCGTCGATGCCATCGGCGATTTCCAGGCGCGTGGGCTGCTCGACCGCATGTTCCACGCCCGCAACGAGTGGATGGCGTTCCGCGAGGCTGGCGATCCCGCACGGCTTCTGGCGGACGATCTGGGCGAGGATGCCACGTCCGATGTCCTGGTCGAGGCATTGGCCGACGACGAATGGCTCGACGAATGTGCGCAGTTGGCGCAGACGCTGGGGCGGGGCGGCAAGACGGAGCAGGGCCATGCCGGACGTCTCGCGGATGGCATTGCAGCCATTCGCGCGTGGCGCGAGGCAGGCGCCGGGGCCGGTGACGCGGCCACGCTAGCCTTCAACGTGCTGCGCAGCGCCTTCTTCACGGATGCCGGCAAGCCGCGTTCGATGAAACGCACGAGCGCGCTGGTCAAGGCATGCGGCAGCGAGGGCAGCGCCGACGAGCTGGTGGCCTGCATGGCGGCGCATTGCGAGCGGCTCGAAGAGATCGCGGCGCGTCGTTGCGAGGCGGCGGTGCTGGCCATCAACCTCGCGCTGTACCGGTTGGGCGACGCGCTGCTGGATCGCTACCACCGCTATAAGGGCGAGCAGCGGGCGATGGATTTCGCGGACCTCGAATGGCTGGCCGCAAAGCTGATGGCCAGCGAGGAAACCGCCACCTATCTGCAGGTGCGGCTCGATGCGCGCTATCGGCACCTGTTGCTCGACGAATTCCAGGACACCAATCCGCTGCAGTGGCGCATCCTGCAGGGCTGGCTGGCCGGCTACCAGGGACTGGGCGACAAGCCGACCGTGTTCCTCGTCGGCGATCCGAAGCAGTCGATCTACCGCTTTCGCAGAGCGGACGCCCGCCTGTTTGACGCGGCGCGCGACATGCTGCAAGCGGCGTTTCACGCGGGCGTGCTGCGCACGAACCGTACGCGCCGCAATCGGCCTGAGGTGCTGGATTGGGTCAACGCCGTGTTCGACCACGCCCGCAACGAGGGCCGCTATCCGCTCTACGAGACGCAGACCACGGCGCTGACGCAGCCGGGCGGACCGGTGTGGCTGTTGCCATTGGTCGAAGCTGGTGACGCTGCGGAAGACGATGCTGACAAGGAAGATGCTGCCGAAGACGGCCATCGCGATACGCTGACGCAGCCGCGTCGCCAGCAGGGGGATTCGCTGCGTCTGGAGGAGGGCCGTCGCGTGGCTGCGTGGCTGCATTACCTGCGTGATCAAGTGCCCGTGCGCGAGGGCGACAAGGAGCGTCGCGCCGGCTGGCGTGACATGCATCTGCTGGTGCGCCGCAAGACCTATCTGCCCGACTATGAAAGGGCGCTGCGCGAGGCCGGCATCCCGTGCCTGAGCCCTCGGCGCGGCGGGCTGCTGACCACGCTGGAAGCGCTCGACATCTCGGCCTTGCTGGCATTCCTGATGACGCCGGAGTCAGATCTCGATCTCGCTCACGTGCTCAAGAGTCCGATTGTCGGCGCTACCGACGACGACCTGATGATGCTGGCCGCGCAGGAAGGCGAGGGCGGCTGGTGGGCGCGCATCGAGGCGCTGGGGCTGCCCGCGTTGGTGTCCGATGCACTGCGCGATGGGGTAGAGCGGTTGCGCGCCTGGCTAGCGCTGGCGCCGCACAAGCCGGTCCATGACCTGATCGACCGGATCTATCACCAGGGCGAGGTGCGCCGCCGCTATGCGGAAGCCGCGCCGTCGGCCATCCGCGAGCAGGTGCTGGCCAATCTCGACGCGTTCCTGAAGCTGTCGCTCGACCTCGACGGCGGCCGATATCCGAGCCTGCCGAAGTTCATCGACGAATTGCAGGAAATTCGCCGGGGAGAGGAAGACGAGAGCCCCGACGAGGGCGGGATGGGCGAAGGCACCGAAGACACCGACGCCGAACCCGACGATAGCGGGGACAGCCAGCTCGATGCCGTGCATATCCTCACCGTCCACGCGGCCAAGGGGCTCGAAGCGCCGTTCGTGGTGCTGCTCGACGCCAATCACAGTAATCCGGCCGCGGATCGGGGCGGCATCCTCGTCGACTGGCCGCCAGCCTCGGCCGTGCCTCGGCATTTTTCGGCCTACGGCAAGCGCAGCGAACGCGGGCTGGCGCGCGCGCCGATGTTCGAAGCGGAAGCCGCATTGGCCGAGCGCGAGAACTGGAATTTGCTCTACGTGGCGATGACTCGCGCGCAACAGGGGCTGCTGGTCAGCGGCGTGAAAGGGCGCGTGAGCAAGGCTGCACAGGAGGAGGCGGGCGCCGAAATCGCGGGCAGTTGGTATGTGCGGCTCGCGGCGGCAGGGGTGGGCGCTGAGGTGGGCGCCTGGCCCGAGGCCGATATCGCTGCCGTGGATACACTCGCCCCGGTCAGCGAACGCATTCGCTATGCGGACTTCCGGCTGCGGTATCGCGGTGCGGGAGAGGCGGTTCTCGACGATGCGTTCGAGGAGGAAGCCGAAGAGACCGTATTCGATGCCGCTGCCGCAGCGCATGGCGAACTCGTCCACGCTTTGCTGGAGCGCCTGACGCGCTATCCGGACGCCCACGGGGCAGTGCCTGATGTAGAAACGATCATGCGCTGGTTCCCGCTGGCGGGTGCCGGTGCGCCGCAGGCGCGCGAGCGCTGGCAGCAACAGGCAGAGGCGGCGCTGGCGGACCTGCGCACGATGCTGGCGGCGCCGGGCTTGCGGCCGTTGCTGTTCCCGAGTGACGCGGTGTCGGCGCGCAACGAAGTGGAGCTGTACGACGGCCGTGGCCGCTTGCTGCGTATCGACCGGCTCGTGGAATTCAACGACCGCGTAGTGATCATCGACTACAAGCTGCGGCTCTTGCCCCAGGAGCACGCCGCCTACGGCGCCCAGCTGGCCCGCTACGTGGCCGCTGTGCAGCCAATGTTCCCGGACAAGCGGATCGAGGCAGGCGTGGCAACGGCAGCCGACGAGTGGATCGATGCCGGGCAACTACGCATGGCACCGCGTTCTCCGGCCCCGATTTCCACGTCGCAGCAAGGGAGTTTGTTCTGAGGGGGATTGGGCGCAGAATAGGTTCAACTGTCCTGCTGCTGGTTTTCTCCCCTCTCCCGCGAGCGGGAGAGGGGCTGGGGGTGAGGGCAGGCGGTTCAAACGGCCACGGTGGCATCTTGAGCGGCTGGGCCCTCACCCCCAACCCCTCTCCCATTGCATGGGAGAGGGGAGCCATACCGGAGGCAAGCAAAACGAGCGGACGCAAAAAGTCCCGCCAGTTGGCATCAGCATCGACAGATTCTTCGGAAACTTGCGCGGAGAACCCGCAGAGCAAAACGAGAACAACAAGAAAAAACAAGAAGGGGGACGAGCCTGACCCTCGGCACTGGTGGAAAACGGCTGTGGCTGCTTCGTTCCCGACCTGACCAGGTTGACCGCGCCACCATGCGAGGAGGCCCGTCCGACCGGCATTCTAACTCAATCTGAAGCGGCGGTCTGAATTTCGTTGTTATGCGATGTTTTCTTGAGCGGCTTTTGATCTGACACCGGGGTGGTGTGTGGCCATGCTGGCAGCATGGCGGACGGCGAATTTCAGCCGGTACATTCTCATCGACACAGGTTGGGCATGAACGCAAACGACCAGATCCTCCGCGGCGCACTCGTGCCGCAAGAAATCTCCATCGAAGTGCTGCAGGAAAAGTACGCCAAGGGCGAGGAGCGGACGATCGACGATGTCCGTCGACGCGTGGCGCGGGCGCTGGCCGAGGTGGAACCTGCCGATCGCCGCGAAGCGTGGGCAGCGCGATTCCTTTGGGCGCAAGACAACGGCTTCGTACCTGCGGGGCGAATCAACTCGGCGGCCGGCACCGGCATTCAGGCCACGCTGATCAACTGCTTTGTACAGCCCGTGGGCGATTCGGTTTCCGAATCCAGGGGCGGCAAGCCCAGCATCTATACGGCCGTGGCCCAGGCGGCCGAGACAATGCGACGCGGAGGCGGTGTCGGTTATGACTTCTCCTCGATCCGGCCGGGTGGCGCGCTGGTGCGTGCCACGCATTCGCGTGCATCGGGTCCGGTCTCGTTCATGAAAGTCTTTGACGCGTCTTGCGCCACGGTGGAGTCCGCCGGCGCGCGGCGCGGTGCACAGATGGGCGTGCTGCGCTGCGACCACCCGGACATCGAGAGCTTCATCCATGCCAAGGACCGTGGGGACCTGAGCAACTTCAATATCTCGATTGGTGTGACGGACGCATTCATGCAGGCGGTGGAAGCCGACGCGGAAGTGGAGCTCGTGCATGAAGCCGAACCAGGCATGGACGCCATCGACGCCGGCGCATACCGGCGCGACGATGGCATGTGGGTGTATCGTCGCGTGCCGGCCCGCCGGCTGTGGGATCAGGTCATGCAGGCCACCTACGATCATGCCGAGCCGGGCATCTTGTTTCTGTCGCGCATCAATGCCGACAACAACCTCTATTACTGCGAACAGATCGAGGCCACCAATCCGTGCGCCGAACAGCCGCTGCCGTCGTATGGCTGCTGTTGCCTGGGATCGATCAATCTGACGCGCTTCGTTCGCCAGCCGCTCACGGGCGAAGCACATTTCGATTTCGAGGCGTTTGCCGAGGTGGTGCGGGTATCGACGCGCATGCTCGACAACGTGCTCGACATCACGTACTGGCCGTTGGTCGAGCAAGAGGCGGAGGCGCAGGCCAAACGCCGCATCGGGCTCGGTTTCCTGGGGCTGGGCAGCGCCCTGGTCATGCTGGGCCTGCGCTACGACACCAATGCCGCGCGCGACATGGCAGGGCGGATCTCGGAGGCGATGCGCGACAACGCCTACCTTGCCTCGGCGGAACTGGCCGACGAGAAGGGGCGATTCCCCCTGTTCGATGCAAACCAGTACCTGCGCGGAGGCTTCGTCAGCCGGTTGCCCGAAGCGGTGCGCGATGCCATTGGTGAACACGGGTTGCGCAACTCGCATCTGTTGTCGATTGCGCCGACGGGCACGATCACGCTGGCGTTCGCGGACAACGCGTCGAATGGCATCGAACCGGCGTTTTCGTGGACCTACAACCGCCGCAAGCGCATGCCCGATGACAGCTTCCGGACGTTCGAAGTGGCCGATCACGCATGGCGGCTGTATCGGCACATGGGCGGCGATGTCGAGCAACTTCCGGAGAGCTTCGTTACGGCGCTGCAGATGTCGGCACTCGATCATATGCGCATGCTGGAGGCCGTGCAGCCTTATATCGATACGAGTATCAGCAAGACGGTGAACGTGCCTGAAGACTATCCCTACGAGGCTTTCCGCAATCTGTACCTCGAAGCATGGAAGGCAGGTCTCAAGGGGCTGGCCACGTACCGGCCGAACCAGGTGCTGGGTGCCGTGCTCTCGGTGACGCCCGTGGCGCCAGTCACGCCAGCCGCTCCGGCCACGGACGATGACCCGCTGTTGCGGCCGTTCGGCAGTCGTCCGCTAGGGGACCTCGAAGGGGTGACGTCGAAAGTCGAATACCTGACATACGAGGGGCACAAGACCGTCTATCTGACTGTGAACTTCATGCGCGTCGCGGGCATCGTCGATGGACAGGCCGTGACGATCGAGCGGCCGATCGAGTTCTTCATGCCGGCGGGACAGCGGTCCGAAGGCCAGCAGTGGATTACCTCGACGATGCGCCTGCTCTCGATGGTAGCCCGTTCGGGTGGCCCGATTGCCAAGGCATTGGCCGATATGCGAAACGTGGTGTGGGACAAGGGCACGGTTCGCTACGGGTCGCTTGTGCGCCAGGACGGCACCGAGGTGCCGCGCTTCCACGATTCCGAAGTGGCTGCCTTGAGCTACGCGCTGCAGCGCATCCTGATCAAGCGTGGATTCCTGGACGATGAAGGCGGTCAGGTGCCGGCTCAGGCGCTGGCCGCAAGGCTGGCGCGGCGTGACGGTGGGGAGACTGCCGTGACCTTGGCGCGGCCAACGCAATCATCTCCCGCCACATCCGCTACGGGACTGGGTACCGGCAAGCGTTGCCCGGAGTGTGGTGCGCATGCATTGCACAAGGTGGATGGCTGCGCGAAGTGCGCGAATTGTGGGTATGTGGGGGAGTGTGGGTAAGCGGAGCCGCGTAACTTCGCCGTCGCTTTTCTCCCCTCTCCCGCTCGCGGAAGAGGGGAGCAAGCAGCATCCTTCCGCGCCTCGAACACCCGTTTGAAGGAGTACCCTCCCGCGATGGTTGTAAGGAGGTACTTAAGCCTGCTCCCAGCAAAAACCCTGATCCCTGAATCCGATTCATCACTTTGGTGACTGAATTTAGGGATCGTTGCCGGGAACCTCGTACTTACAATCTCCTTTCTGTTGTCTGCGTGCGGCGTTTGCGTCGCCTGCAGGGCAGTATCGGCCGCCAAGCCCGTCAGAGGCGTATGGCCGTTTCAACCAGAGGAGGATTCAATCGTGTGGAGTCAAGTCTACGACCCGCTCGGCAGTATGGCGCTGTCCACTATTGCCGCGGGTGTGCCGGTTGCTGTGTTGCTTGCAGCGCTGGCGTTTTTCCATATGCAGGCGCACCTGGCGGCCGGGCTGGCGCTGGTGGTCGGCGTCGTGGTCGCGTCGTTCGTGTTCGGCATGCCGGCCGCGATGGCGGGCAAGGCGGCCGGGTTCGGCATCGTGTCCGGTCTGTTCCCCATCGGTTGGATCGTTCTCAATATTATTTTCCTGCACCGGCTGACCACGTTGAACGGGTCATTCAAGGTCTTGCAGAACTCGATCTCCGGTGTGACCGAGGATCGCCGCCTGCAACTGCTGCTGGTGGCGTTCAGCTTCGGCGCGTTCTTCGAGGGCGCGGCGGGCTTCGGTACGCCGGTGGCCGTGACCGGTGCCATCCTGATCGGCCTCGGCTTCTCGCCGCTGGCGGCGTCGGGTCTGGCGCTGATCGCCAATACGGCGCCCGTGGCCTTTGGCGCGCTGGGTGCGCCGATCATCGGGCTGTCGTCGGTGACCGGTATCGATCAGGTGCAGTTGTCCGCAATGATCGGTCGCCAACTGCCGTTCTTCTCCGTGCTGGTGCCGTTCTGGCTGATCTGGGCGTTCGCGGGCTTCCGCGGCATGCTCGCGATCTGGCCTGCGATTCTCGTGGCGGGCGTCAGCTTCGCAGTGCCGCAGTTCCTGGTGTCGAACTTCCACGGCCCGTGGCTGGTGGACGTCATCTCGGCGCTTATCTCGATGGGCTGCCTGACGATGTTCCTGAAGGTATGGCGCCCGAAGGAAATCTGGACCTCGACGCGGATCCTGGGTCGCCATGACGACTCCAAGATCGACCATCCCGAAGCGCTCGAAGCGGACGCCAAGGCCAACGCGGCATCGGCCAGCATCTCGGTGGTCAAGGCATGGATGCCGTGGGTAATTCTGACGGTCTTCGTGTTTGTCTGGGGCGTGCCGGAATTCAAGAAGCTGATGGATGGGATCTGGCTCTGGAAGTATCCGATTCCGGGTCTGGACAAGGCCATTCTCAAGGGCCCGCCCGTGGTGCCGAAGGAAATCGCCGAAGGTGCGGTCTTCAACTTCAATGTGCTGTCGATGGCTGGCACCGGCATTCTGGTGTCGGCGGTGGTTGGCGGGCTGCTGATGGGCTATTCCATCCCTCGCCTGTTCAAGGAGTATTGGGAGACCATCAAGCTGGTGCGTTACTCGCTGCTGACGATCTGCGCGATGTTCGGTATCGGCTACCTGACCCGCTATTCGGGCCTGGACGCCACGTTGGGGCTGGCGTTTGCACAGACCGGCGTGTTCTATCCGCTATTCGGTACGATGCTGGGCTGGCTGGGTGTGGCGCTGACAGGTTCCGACACGGCGTCGAACGTGCTGTTCGGCGGATTGCAGAAGACCACAGCCGAGCAATTGGGCCTGTCTCCCACGTTGATGGCAGCGGCCAACAGCTCGGGTGGCGTGATGGGCAAGATGATCGATGCGCAGTCCATCGTGGTGGCATCCACCGCGACCAAGTGGTACGGGCACGAGGGCGAGATCCTGCGCTACGTGTTCTTCCACTCGGTTGTGCTGGCGATCATGGTGGGCCTGTTCGTGACGCTGCAGGCGTACGTGTATCCGTTCACGCTGATGGTGATCCACTGATCGCCGGATCGCTGCAGCAGCCTGAAGCCCCGCCCGTATGGCGGGGCTTTTTCGTTGGGGCGCGCCCGGTCGCCCGGGTCTGCGTTTTGCTACAATCGCCGCCATGAGTTATCAAGTTCTAGCGCGCAAATGGCGCCCACGGGATTTCACCACGCTGGTCGGCCAGGAGCACGTGGTCCGCGCGCTCACGCACGCGCTGGAACAGCAACGGCTGCATCACGCCTACCTGTTTACCGGTACGCGCGGGGTGGGCAAGACCACTTTGTCCCGGATTCTGGCCAAGGCGCTCAACTGTACCGGCCCTGACGGCAACGGCGGCATCACCGCCCAGCCGTGCGGCCAGTGCCAGGCGTGTACGGAAATCGACAGCGGGCGGTTCGTCGATTACATCGAGATGGATGCGGCTTCGAACCGCGGCGTCGATGAAATGGCGCAACTGCTGGACAAGGCGGTCTATGCGCCGTCGGTCGGCCGTTTCAAGGTCTACATGATCGACGAAGTCCACATGCTGACCAACCACGCCTTCAACGCCATGCTGAAGACGCTGGAAGAGCCGCCCGGACACGTCAAGTTCATCCTGGCCACGACCGATCCGCAGAAGATCCCGGTTACCGTTCTGTCGCGCTGCCTGCAGTTCAACCTCAAGCAGATGCCGCCAGGGCATATCGTCTCGCACCTCGACCACATCCTGGGGCAGGAAGGCATCCAGCACGATGGCAGCGCACTGCGGCTGCTGGCGCAGGCTGCCCATGGTTCGATGCGCGATGCATTGTCGCTGACCGATCAGGCCATCGCCTACAGTGCCGGCCAGGTATCCGAGGATGCCGTGCGTGGCATGCTCGGCGCCATCGACCAGAGCTACCTCGTGCAACTGCTCGATGCGCTGGCCGCAGAGGATGGCGCCGCGATGATCGGAATTGCCGATGCGATGGCGGATCGCAGTCTGTCGTTTGCCGGCGCGCTGCAGGACCTGGGTTCGCTGCTGCACAAGATCGCGCTGGCGCAGGCGGTGCCGGCATCGGTACAGGACGAATGGCCCGAGGCCGAGGACGTGCGTCGGCTGGCTGGTCAGTTCGACTCACAGGAAATCCAGCTTTTCTATCAGATTGCCAACCTGGGCCGAAGCGAACTGGCGCTGGCGCCGGACGAATACGCCGGCTTCACGATGACGCTGTTGCGCATGCTGGCGTTCCGTCCCTCGGCTGCGCCGGCCACGCCGGCAGGCGGGCAGGGCGGTGGCCAGCAGGTGGCGCGTCCGCGTCCGGCCAGCGCGCCGGGCGGTGCTGCGCCGCGTGCGATGGCGGTGGCGCCGGTTGCTGCAGTGGCAGCGCCAATGCCCTCGGCCCCGCCGAAGATCGAACCTGCCCCGGTGCGAGCCGTGCCACCGCAGCCGATGGTGCAGGAAGCCCGGCCGGTGGCGGCACCGGCTGCTGCTGTCCCGCCAGCCCCTGCCGCCCCGAACACGGCATCCGCGCCTGCTGCGCCATCCGCCAGCCGCGCGCCGATGTCTCCGGCCCGTGCAGCACTCGACGCGGCGCGTCAGGCATCGGCAGGCAAGGGTGGTGCGCGTCCGGCAGGGATGGGCGCACCGCCGATGGCGGGTGCGACGGCCGCCGCCGCGCAGCGCCAGTCCGCCCAGCCGCTGCGTCCGCCTTCGGCTTCGCGTCCGGCCACCGCTGCTACGGCGGCGCCTGACGCGCCCGTCGCGCCAGCGCCTTCCGCTGCACCGGCTGTGCGTCCTGCAGTAATGCCTGAATCCGCTGCACGGCCCGCCCCGGCGGCACCCGCTGCGCGGACCAGCGACGTGCCGCCGTGGGAAGAGATGCCGCCCGACTTGCCGATGATCGGCCCGTACGACGCTGACCCCGGTGTGTCGCAGGATTACGATCCGGGCTTCGATCCGAACTTCGGCGGTTTCGACAACGGTTTCGAAGCGGAAACCGTAGACCGCGCGCCGCGCAGGCATCGTGCCCCGACCTCCCCATCCGCCCCGCCGATGCAGGCCAGCAAGCCGGCACCCGAGCCGGAACCCGCTGTGGCGCTGGCACCGGCCGTGCCGCCGGTGGCCCCAAGTGCTGCCGACGATGGCACGCCGCCCGTGCTCACCAGCGACTGGCCGGAACTGGCCGCTCGTCTGCCGCTCAAGGGTCTGGCACAGCAACTGGCGTTGCAGAGCGAGATGCACCGTGTGGTGGGCCGCGCGCTGCATCTGCGCGTCCCCGTGGCGGCGCTGGCGGAAGCGAATGTTGCCGAACGCCTGCAGGCCGCCCTGAGCGAAGAATTCGGCGTGGAAGTGCGGCTGCAATGCGAGGTTGGCGCGGTCACGCACACCGCAGCGGCGGTGGATGCCGCTGCGCGCGCCGAACGGCAGCGCGAAGCCGAGGCCGAGATCGACCGCGATCCGTTTGTGCAGGGTTTGCTGCGCGAGTTTGGCGGACAGATCGTGCCGGGCTCGGTGCAGCCGCGCGCCGCCTGATATTCCAGAGGCGGCCGCCTGGAGCCAGGGAGCGCCGCCCGTATATAACTACCTATTTCGCATATTTCCAAGGAGTGATCCCATGATGAAAGGTCAACTGGCGGGGCTGATGAAGCAAGCCCAGCAGATGCAGGAAAACATGAAGAAGATGCAGGACCAGTTGGCACAGATCGAGGTCGAGGGCCAGTCCGGCGCCGGTCTCGTCAAAGTGCTGATGACCTGCAAGAACGACGTGAAGCGCGTCACCATCGATCCGAGCCTGCTGGCTGATGACAAGGACCTGCTCGAAGACCTCGTGGCTGCCGCGTTCAACGACGCCGTGCGCAAGGCCGAGGCCACCACGCAGGAAAAGATGGGCTCGATGACGTCGGGCCTGCCGCTGCCCCCGGGCTTCAAGCTGCCGTTCTGATCGATATATCGATGCCAGTATTTCCGCAGGCGGCGCCGCGATGAAGGCGGCCCCGCCCACCTCGCTGCAGGCGCTGGTCGAGGCCCTGAAAGTGCTACCCGGCGTGGGGCCGAAATCGGCCCAGCGCATGGCGTATCACCTGCTCCAGCACGACCGCGACGGCGCGCGCAAGCTCGGTGACGCCTTGCGCGGTGCGGCCGACGGCATTCGCCATTGCGAGCGCTGCAATACGTTCACCGAGCAGGACATCTGCGAGACCTGCCGCGATGCGGAGCGCGACGCGTCGCTGCTGTGCGTGGTGGAGACACCAGCCGATCAGATCATGATCGAGCAGACGCTGACATACCGGGGCCAGTACTTCGTGCTGATGGGGCGGTTGTCGCCGCTCGATGGTATTGGCCCGAAGGAAATCCACCTTGACCGCTTGCTGGCGCGGGCCACGGACCCCGAGTTTGGCGGGCCGGCCACCGAGGTGATCGTGGCCACCAATTTCACGAGCGAGGGCGAGGCCACTGCGCACTACATCGGCGAGATGCTGAAGGCGCGTGGCCTCAAGGTGTCGCGGTTGGCCCGTGGCGTGCCCGTGGGCGGCGAACTCGAATACGTGGATGCGGGCACCATCGCCCGCGCCGTGATGGACCGGCGCACGCTGTAACGGCATGAATCTCGCGCGCTTCGATCTCGTCACGCTCGGTCTGTTCGTGGCCGTGGCCCGGCAGGGCAGTATCTCGGCCGGAGCGCGGCAATCGCACCTGGCCGTGGCGGCTGCCAGCAAGCGGATCTCGGATCTGGAGACCGCGGTTGGCGCACCGCTGTTCTTTCGACATGCTGCCGGCGTGCAACTGACCGAGGCCGGCCAGGCGTGCTTTCACCATGCGCTGACCATCCTGCAGAACGTGGAACGCATGGCCGGCGTGATGTCGGACTATGCGTCAGGCGTGCGCGGACAGGTGCGCGTCTGCGCCAATACCTCGGCGATCACGCAGTTCCTGCCCGACGATCTGGCGCAGTTCATGCGCCAGCATCCCACCATCCGCATCGAACTCGAGGAACACAACAGCAGCGACATCGTGGCCGCGCTGATGGAGAATCGTGCCGATGTCGGTATCTTTGCCGATCGCACACCCTGCACGGGGCTGGTGACGGTGGAGTACCGGCAGGACGAACTGGTCATCATCACGCCGCCGGGCCATCCGCTGGCTCAGCAGGGCGCCGTCCACTATGCCGATGCGCTCGAATACGATTTCGTCAGCCTGCCGCAGGTGACATCGCTGGCGGCACGCCTGCTCGAAGAGAGTAGCCGGCTGGAGCGCCAGTTCCGGTTGCGCATCCAGGTGCGCAGCTTTGACGCCATGTGCCGCATGGTCATGGCCGGACTGGGCGTTGGCGTGCTGCCAAGAATCGCGGCGGAACCGCACGTCAAGTCGATGGGCCTGGCGCTGGTGGGGCTGCAGGACGCGTGGGCGCGACGATCGCTACTGATTGGCATGCGCGACCCGGCGGGGCTGACGGTGTCGGCCAGGTTGTTGATTACGCATTTGTGCGGGGATCGGGCGCCGTTTTGAGGCTGTATCTGCCGTGGTTTTGCTCCCCTCTCCCACTAACGCGGGAGAGGGGAGCAAACCATCAAGGCACCAAAACCCCCACCTCCCCAAACTCCACCCGATTCCTCCCCTTCCTTTTCGCTTCATACAACGCCTGATCCGCGCGAGAAATCATCCCGTGGATGGTATCCCCCGACTGGAAGCTGGATACGCCGAGGCTGGCGGTCATCGCGCCCATTACCGAAAAATCCTGCGCTGAGATAGCTTGCCGCAGCGCCTCGGCCTGGGCGGCAGCGTCCGGGAGGTCGGTGTCGGGGCATATGATCAGGAATTCCTCGCCGCCCCAGCGGCCGACGATATCGCCGGGACGCTTGGCGTCGAGGATGCGCTGGGCCATGTCCACGAGCACGCGGTCGCCAATCTGGTGGCCGTGGTTGTCGTTGATGGATTTGAAGCGGTCCACGTCGAGCAGGATGATCGAGAACACCGTGCCGCTGTGGGCCAGCGCATCGATCAGCGCCTCGTCGAGACGACGCCGGTTGTACACGCCGGTGAGCTGGTCGGTACGCGACAGCGTTTCGAGTTGCCGATTTTTCTCGACAAGTTCGGCCTGGGTGGCCTGGATCTGTGCAAAGGCGTTGTTGCTGCGCTGGATGGCCGCCCGCACGGTCAGCTCGGCCTCGGTGCGCTCCGCGATGATCAGCTTGAGCTTGCGCAGCACCTGGTTGAAGCCATCGATCACGCTGTCGAACTCCTGACGTCCCAGTTTGGCGAGTTCCTCGGGTTCTTCCTCGTGACGCGAGGCAAGCTGGAACAGGGCGCGCTGCAGGCGCTCCAAGGGGACGAAGATCATGCGCAGGCCGAACGTCAGCAGCAACACCAGCACCACGTCGATGGCGGCCACCTCGGTCACGCCCTGGATCATCGCCGCCCGCAATGTTCCATCCATGGGCCTGCGGCTGAAGCGAACCACCGCCTTGCCGATGGAGACCTCGCGCCGCGTGGCATCGATGCCATCGGGCGGGTAGATGACGACGCGGTCAAGCAGGTCATCGGCACCCGCCGATGCACACGGCTCTCCGTTCGGGGATGCGGGTCGGCCCGCAGCGGCGTAGATTTCCTGCCCGTCCGGCGAGAACACACAGGCTTCGACGACTTCAGGGTGGATCAGCGTGGCGTCGAGCCGCGTCCGCAGGATGCCGACGTTCAAGGCCCAGGTGGGTTCCGCCAGGCTCTGCGCGAGGCTTTCGAGCACATCGGCACGGGTCCGTTCGAACCGTTGCTCAAGATCCTGCCGCAGCAGCCAGTGTCGATGCGAGGCAAAAGCGCCCAGCGTTGTCGTGATGACAACAATAAACAGCACGATCATCCGGGTCCGGATCGAACGAACCGGGGGCAGCGGTGGCATGGGGCGAAGATCCTGGCAAGGTCCAGCGGGTCCAGCGGGTCCAGCGGTTCGGGCGAGTCAGTGCGGCATTCTATTCAGGCGCCGCCTGGTTGAACAGCTGTCGGAATTTCGCCAATTCCGGATGGGCTTCCTCGTACTTCTTGCTGAATCCTATGTGCACGGTCTCGGTTTTGATGACCAGGGCGCGCCGGGACTTGTAGCGCATGCGCTCAGGTAGTCCGCGCGTTTCCAGCGATCGCAGCGCTTCCTTGATGACGATGCTGGGGTTGACCACGCAGTCGATTTCGCCGACCAGCATCTTCTTGACCAGATCCTGGAACTCGTGCCCCTCTACCATCGTGATGCGGCCTTCCTTCACCATCTGGAAGAAGCGCGGGCCGGGCGCCAGATAGTTGCGCTGGTTGCCGAATCGGAGTCCGGCGAAATCATCGGGATAGTGGTGGAAGGTGCGGCCCTCGATGGCGTCTCGATTGCAGTGTACGGCCACCTCTTCGGCGTAGAACGCCTTCGAATGATTGAGGTACGGCCGTTCTTTAGGTCGGTAATACACCCCCAGGATGCCGGCGCTGTTGCCGTTCTTCGCTTCCTCGACCGTGCGTGCCCACGAGGCAAATCGGATCTCGACCTGATAGCCCGGAATCCGGTTCGCGACGCGCATGAAGTGGTCGATATAGTCGCCTTTGGGCGCGCCGTTTTCCTCGTACGAAAGGGGCCGCTGACCCGCTTCGGAGTACAGCACCACGCGGGTTTGCGCGCTGGCGGGCGGGGCGGTGCCGAGCGTCGCGACTGCAAGCAGCGCGGCGGCGCTGAGGGTCCGGCAAAGGCGGGCGATGTCCATGGCGTCTGTGCCGTCGATTGTTTTCGGCGCGGGAAGAGCGAGGAAGGGAGAGATCGACACGGTTGCCGCGTGAACCCCAATCCCCCAGTAACGGCAGGCGGGCCCGGAGATTGAGCGTTGCCGGGCAGGGTATTCCCGAATCTTTCGCATTCCGAGATAGCCCGCTTTCCGGATTGCCGATTCCGCGTCACTGCGCAACGGGGCACACTCCGTCGAAACAAAGCCACGACGACAATCCCCCGACGGGTCAGCTTAACGGAGACGTTCCCCAACATGGCACAACAGATTCTCAATGGCATTCGTGTCCTGGAACTGGGACAACTGATTGCCGGCCCATTCGCCGCCAAGACGCTGGCCGATTTTGGCGCTCACATCATCAAGGTGGAGCCGCCCGGTCAGGGCGATCCGCTGCGCAAGTGGCGCATGATCCACGAGGATACCTCGGTCTGGTGGGAGGCGCAGTCGCGCAACAAGCAATCGATTGCCATCGATCTGCGCCAGCCGGAAGGCCAGGCGCTGGTGCGCAAGCTGGCTGCCGAGGCCGATGTGCTGATCGAAAATTTCCGCCCCGGCACGATGGAGAAATGGGGCATGGGCTGGGATGTCCTGCACGCCGCCAATCCCAAGCTGATCATGGTGCGCGTGTCCGGTTACGGCCAGACCGGCCCGAAGCGCGACGAACCGGGCTTCGCCGCCGTGGCCGAGGCCATGAGCGGGCTGCGCCACCTGACCGGCGAGCCGGGCCGGCCGCCGGTGCGCGCTGGGCTGTCGTTGGGCGACACCATCGCCGGCCTGCATGGTGCGCTTGGCGTGTTGCTGGCGCTGTACGAGCGCGATGCGCGTGGCGGCGAAGGGCAGGTCATCGACGTGGCGCTCTATGAATCGCTGTTCAACTTGAGTGAAAGCCTGCTGCCCGAATATTCCGCATTCGGCGCCGTGCGCCAGCCGGCTGGCGGCGCGCTGCCCGGCATCGCCCCATCGAACGCCTACCTGTGCGGTTGCGGTGACTATGTGCTGATCGCCGCCAATGGCGATGCCATTTTCAAGCGCCTGATGACGCTGATGGACCGCAACGACCTTGGCGACGATCCGGATCTGGCTCGCAACGATGGCCGCGTGAAGCGCGTGGACGAGATCGATGCCGCCATCGGCGTCTGGACGAAAACCCAGACCGTGGCCTCCGCGCTCGATGCATTGCGCGGCGCGGACGTGCCGTCTGGCCGGATCTACACCGTCAAGGACATCGCCGAAGATCCCCACTACCGTGCGCGCGGCGTGATCGAAACCGTTACGTCTGCACGGGGTTTGAGCGTCGAGGTGCCGGGGATCATCCCGAAGCTGTCGGGCAACCCGGGCGCCATCCATGACCGCGCGCCCACGCTGGGCGAGCATACCGACGCCGTGCTGGCCGAATCCGGCTTTGATGCGGCAGCCATTGCGGACCTGCGGGCCCGGGGAGTGATCGCATGAGCGCCAACATTCAGAATCGCTATGCGCTGGCCGGACCCGCGAAGATCGAAATCAACGATGTGGCGCCGCGCGACGGCCTGCAGATCGAGTCGTTCATCGTGCCGACTGAAGGCAAGGTTGCCTTCGTCGATGCACTGGCCCATTGCGGATTCGCGCGTATCGAGGCCACCTCGTTCACCTCGGCCCGCGCCATTCCCGCGCTGGCCGACGCCGAGGCGGTGATGCACCAGATCGAACGCGTGCCGGGCGTGGCCTATACGGTGCTGGTGCCAAACCTGCGTGGCCTGGAGCGCGCGTTGTCGTGCCGTCCCGATGAAGTCAATCTGGTGATGTCGGCCAGCGAGACCCACAACCGCGCCAATCTGCGCATGACGCGCGAGCAGTCGAAAGCGCAGTTGCTGGCGATGATCGCGGAAGCCGGGAAGGTTGGGGTGCCGGTGAACGTGTCGCTGTCCACCGTGTTCGGTTGCCCGTTCGAAGGCGAAGTGGACGAGGCCGAGGTCATGGCCCTGGCGCACGGGTTTGCCGAGGCCGGCACGGCGGGCATCACGCTGTGCGATACCACCGGCATGGCCTATCCGAATCAGGTGGCCGCGTTGTGTGAGCGCTTCCAGCGGGAACTGCCGAAGACTGGCTTGACGATCCACCTTCACAACACGCGCGGCATGGGCCTGGCGAATGCCATGGCCGCGTGGCAGACCGGCGTGACGCGCTTCGACGCCGCAGCCGGCGGTCTGGGCGGCTGCCCCTACGCGCCCGGTGCGAGCGGCAATGTCAGCACCGAAGAACTCGTGCATATGTTCGCGTCGATGGGCGTGGACACCGGCATCGATCTCGATCGCCTGCTCGGCGTGGTCGGCGGCGTGTCGGAACTGGTTCAGCGTGACGTGACCAGCCAGTTGTTGAGCGCAGGGCCACGGCTGCGCACGCACCAGCCGCCTGGATGGATGGCGGAATTTTTTGCGGCTTCCTGATTTCCCAACCCGATGGTTTTCTCCCCTCTCCCGCGTGCGGGAGAGGGGCGGGGGTGAGGGCAAGCGGTTCTGCCACGACAGGTCGCAATTTGAACCGCCAAGCCCTCACCCCCAACCCCTCTCCCACTAGTGGGAGAGGGGAGCAAGAACAGAACAGATTCTTAGAGTCCCCCACTACAACAACGGAGACAACCCATGAAACGCACTCTTATCGCCGCGCTAGCGCTCGGCCTGACCTACACCGCTACTGCTTACGCCCAGGACGGTTCCTACCCGAACCGCCCGATCATGCTCGTGGTCTCGGCCTCGGCGGGCGGCACCACCGACCTCGCAGCACGTCTGATCTCCGAGCCGCTGTCGAAGGCGCTCGGCCAATCCGTCGTTGTCGACAACAAGCCGGGCGGCAACGGCAGCATTGCCGCGCAGGCCGTGCAGCGTGCCAAGCCGGACGGCTACACGGTGCTGGTGCAGTACTCTGGCTTCCATGTGATCACGCCGCTGCTGACCAAGATGCCGTGGGACCCGGTCAAGGATTTCGCGCCCGTAGCCAACCTGCTGTCGGCGCCGCAGGTACTGGTGGTGCGTCCGAGCTTGCCAGTCAAGTCGCTCAAGGAACTGGTTGCCTACGCCAAGGCCAATCCGAACAAGCTGAACTACGCGTCGTCGGGCAATGGCTCGCTGCAGCATGTATCCACCGAGCTGCTGAACCAGATGGCCGGCATCCAGATCACGCACGTCCCGTACAAAGGCACTGGCCCGGCGTTGACCGACCTGCTGGGCGGCAACGTGGACATGACGATGACCACGCCGCCGCCACTGATGGGCCATATCGCCGCAGGCAAACTGCGTCCGCTCGTGGTGACCAGCAAGACGCGTATCGCCAGCCTCAAGGATGTACCGTCGGCGCCCGAGGCCGGCTACCCCGATCTCGACGTATCGTCGTGGTTTGCCATGTATGCGCCGGCCGGCACGCCAAAGCCTGTCATTGATCGCCTGACGACCGAGATCGAGAAGATCATGAAGTCCGATGCGTTCCGCAAGAAGGCCGAAGAACTGGGCGCCGAGGCGCATTACATGAATCCGCAGCAACTGGACCAGTATCAGAAGGCCGAACTGCAGCGCTGGGGCAAGGTCATCAAGTCGGCGGATATCAAGGCCGAGTGACGCCCATGTCCATACATTGGACGTTTAGGTGTTGATCCCGATGTGGGATCGCGTCCGAGGGCGGTAGCATCACCGGGAGCCGCTTCGCGGCGTCCCGGCTTTTGTGCGTCGGTGCGAAAGACGAAGAAGCAAAAGAAGTAAAAGATGCAGGAGACAACGATGTACGACAAAAAATTCTGGAAGCAACTGCTGATCGCGCTGGCGCTGTTCCTGGCTGGCTGGTTCACGTTCGGCAGCAATGCCTTCGCGCAGGGCAAGCCCGAGAAGTCCAAGGTGACCATCGCGGTGGGCGGCAAGAACCTGTTCTACTACCTGCCGCTGACGATTGCCGAGCGCCTGGGCTACTTCAAGGAAGAAGGGCTCGACGTGGAAATCGTCGATTTCGCCGGTGGCGCCAAGGCACTGCAGGCCGTGGTGGGTGGCAGCGCCGATGTGGTGTCGGGCGCCTACGAACACACGATCAACCTGCAGGCCAAAGGCCAGCAGTATCAGGAGTTCGTGCTGCAGGGCCGCGCGCCGCAGATCGTGCTGGTGGTATCGAACAAGACGATGCCGAACTTCCATTCCATTGCGGACCTGAAGGGCAAGAAGATCGGCGTGACCGCGCCGGGCTCCTCCACCAACATGATGGCGAACTTCGTGCTGGCCAAGGCCGGGCTGAAACCGTCGGACGTGTCGTTCATCGGCGTGGGCGCCAGTGCCGGTGCGGTGGCCGCGATGCGCTCGGGCCAGATCGACGCCATGGCGAATCTCGATCCTGTGATCTCGATGCTGACGCAGAAGAACGAGGTCAAGATCGCCTCGGACACGCGCACGCTCAAGGAAACGCAGGCCGTGTTCGGTGGCAACATGCCGTCGGGCTGCCTCTACGCATCGACCAAGTTCATCGAGCAAAACCCGAATACCACGCAGGCGATGACCAATGCCATGGTGCGCGCGCTGAAGTGGCTGCAGAAGGCGGGCCCGTCGGACATCGTCAAGACCGTGCCGGAAAGCTACCTGCTGGGCGATCGCGCGCTGTATCTCTCCGCGTGGGAAAAGGTCAAGGAAGCGATCTCGCCGGACGGCACGATGCCCGCCGATGGTCCGAAGACGGCGCTGAGCACGCTGCAGCAGTTCGATCCGGAACTGAAGGGCAAGGCCATCAAGCTCGACAACACCTTCACGAACGCGTTCGTGCAGAAGGCCAACGCCAAGTACAAGTAAGTTCTGTCGAGGCATTCGGATAACGTTCCGGATGCTCCCGTCGCCCGCCGCACGGCTTTTCGTCCGGCGGGCGAAGCATTTTGCGCCAATGTCTCCATGAGCACGCCCGCACTCTCCCTTGAAAACGTGACCTGCACCTTCGTCTCGCGCGAAGACCGTGCGCAGCGCTATACCGCCGTGCGCGATGTCACGATGTCGATCCAGCCCGGCGAGTTCCTCTCTGTCGTCGGCCCCACCGGCTGCGGTAAATCCACGCTGCTGAACGTCGGGGCCGGTTTGCTCGAACCATCCTCGGGCGAGGTGCGCGTATTCGGCGAACCGCTGCGCGGCATCAACACGCGCGCCGGCTACATGTTCCAGTCGGAGGCGCTGATGCCGTGGCGCAGCGCGCTCGACAACGTGATCGCCGGTCTGGAGTTTCGCGGCGTGCCACGTGCCGAGGCCGTGGCGGAGGGCGAGGAATGGCTGCGCCGTGTGGGCCTGGGTGGCTTCGGCGACCGCTATCCGCACCAGTTGTCGGGCGGCATGCGCAAGCGAGTGAGCCTGGCGCAGACACTGGTGATGGATCCCGACATCATCCTGATGGACGAACCGTTCTCGGCGCTAGACATCCAGACGCGCCAGTTGATGGAAAACGAGGTACTCGACCTATGGGCCGCCAAGCGCAAGGCCGTGCTGTTCATCACGCATGATCTCGACGAGGCCATCGCCATGAGCGACCGCGTGGTGGTGCTGTCGGCCGGTCCGGCCACGCATCCTATCGGCGAATTCGCGATCGACCTGCCGCGTCCGCGTGACGTGGCCGAAGTGCGTAACGATCCGCGCTTCGTGGCCCTGCACGCCGCCATCTGGGATGTGCTGCGCGAGGAAGTGCTGAAGGGCTACGCGCAGCAGCGCAAGGTGGCCTGAGGGCTCTGCAAACAAGCCGACAAACAAGCGATAACAATCACGACATGGCTTTTCATCCCGATTCCCGAGGCATGCTGCGCGTCTGGCAGCTCCTCCTTCTCGTAGCAATTCTTCTGATCTGGCACCTGGCCACGCGCACGGAACAGGTGGCGTTCTTCTTCGGCGAGCCGCTGATGGTGGCCAAGCGCATCTGGACCTGGTTCGTGGTCGAGCGCGATATCTACATCCACCTGGGCGTGACGTTGCTTGAAACCGTCCTCGCGTTCGGTATCGGCACGGTGGCGGGCCTGGGTGTCGGCCTTTGGCTCGCTTTGAGTCCGTTCACGTCGGCGGTGCTCGATCCCTACGTGAAAGCCGCCAACTCGATGCCGCGCGTGATCTTGGCGCCGATCTTCGCGGTGTGGTTCGGACTGGGGATCTGGTCGAAGGTGGCGCTGGCCGTGACGCTGGTGTTCTTCATCGTCTTCTTCAACGTCTACCAGGGCGTGAAGGAAGTCAGCCCCGTAGTCCTGGCCAACGCGCGCATGCTCGGCGCCAACCGCCAGCAACTGCTGCGGCACGTGTACCTGCCAAGCGCCACGAGCTGGGTGTTCTCGTCGCTCCATACCTCGGTAGGACTGGCATTCGTGGGCGCGGTGGTAGGGGAGTATCTGGGATCGGCGCGCGGCGTGGGCTACCTCATCCTGCAGGCCGAGGGCACGTTCGACATCAACACCGTATTCGCCGGCATCGTCGTATTGACGGCTTGTGCGCTGGTGCTGGACTGGATGGTGACCGTGGTGGAGAAGCGGCTGATGAAGTGGCAGCCGAAGAGCGGGGAGACGGAGAAGCTTTGAAAAGCCGGATCCCGCTGTTTGTTTGCTCCCCTCTCCCATGAAGTGGGAGAGGGGCGGGGGAGAGGGCAAGCAGGTCAAATCGCGACAGGTCGGCAAGCAGAGCCTCCGACCCTCTCCCCCAACCCCTCTCCCGCGAGCGGGAGAGGGGAGCAAATGTAGTCCTTACGGATTAATAACAATCTTCCCCGTCACCTTCCGCGCTTCCATATCCTTCAGCGCCTGCGGTGCCTGGTCCAGCGGATATCGTGCCGAAATGTGTGGGCGGATCTTGCCTTCCTTCATCCAGCCGAGCATCTGTGCCATGTTGGCCTGATTGGCTTTCGGCTCGCGACGCGCGAAGTCGCCCCAGAACACGCCCACCAGCGAAGCGCCCTTGAGCAGCGCCAGGTTCAGCGGGATCTTCGGAATCTCACCGTTTGCAAAGCCCACCACGAGGTAGCGGCCGCGCCAGGCAATCGAACGGAAGGCGGGTTCAGCGTACACGCCGCCCACCGGGTCGTAGATGACGTCGGGGCCCTTGCCATCGGTCAGCGCCTTGATGCGCTCGCGCAGGTCCTCGGTCGTGTAATTGATGACCTCGTCCGCGCCGTGCTCCTTGCAGACCGCGAGCTTCTCGTCGGTGGAGGCGGCTGCGATGACGCGCGCGCCAATCGCCTTGCCGATTTCGATAGCCGCGAGCCCGACGCCGCCAGCGGCGCCCAGCACGAGCATCGTCTCACCGGCCTTGAGTTCGCCACGGTCCACCACGGCGTGGTGCGAGGTGCCGTACGTCAGCGTGAACGCGGCGGCGACGTCGAAATCGATGCCCGGCGGCATGGGCACCACGGCCTTGGCGGGCGCCTTGGCCTGCGTGGCGAATGCGCCATTGCCGAGGTAGGCAATAACCTTGTCGCCCGGTTTCACATGTGTCACACCGGCGCCGACCGCATTGACCACGCCGGCCAATTCCGATCCGGGCGAGAACGGCAGTTCGGGCTTGGCCTGGTATTTGTTCTGGATGATCAGCACGTCGGGGAAGTTCACACCCGCGGCCTTCACGTCGATGACGACTTCGCCATCGCCCGGTACGAGATCGGGCAGCGTTTCCAGTGAAAGGGAATCGGGCGGGCCCCAGGCTTTGCACAGGACGGCTTTCATGTTGTCTCCATTGGTAATGTGGTCGTGGCCGGGCAAGTGTAGCGCAAGAAAAGCACGGTCGTTCTGTGCAGGAAATCGCTTCATGACCCCTATTCGGGGCGCGCATGATCGGGCTGCTGCAAGCGATTTCAAGGTGCCTGGCAGTGCCGCCAGCGGCGCCTCGCTCAGGTACAATCGCGGCCATGCATATCCTTCTCGCCAACGACGACGGCTACCTTGCGCCAGGGCTTGCCGTCCTGCACGCCGCGCTCGCCCCGCTGGCTCGCGTGACCGTGATCGCGCCGGAGCAGAACCATAGCGGCGCATCCAACTCGCTGACGTTGCAGCGACCGCTCTCCGTCTATGAGGCGCGTGAAGGCGTGCAGAAAGGTTTCCGCTTCCTCAACGGCACGCCTACCGATTGTGTGCACGTGGCGCTGACCGGCCTGCTTGAGGACAAGCCCGATCTCGTGGTCTCAGGCATCAATCAGGGCCAGAACATGGGAGAGGACGTACTGTATTCCGGCACCGTGGCCGCCGCCATCGAAGGCTACTTGTTCGGTATTCCGTCGATTGCGTTTTCCCAGGTCCATCATGGCTGGGAGCATCTGGACGCTGCGGCGCGCGTAGCCCGCGAAATCGTGGCACGCGTGATTGCGCAACCGCCGCGCGAGCCGTTCCTGCTCAACGTGAATATCCCGAACCTGCCCTACGAGCATATCCAGGGGCATCGCGCCACGCGGCTCGGCAAGCGCCATCCGTCGCAACCGGTGATCCAGCAAGTCAATCCGCGCGGCGATCCGATCTACTGGATCGGCCCGGCCGGCGACGCACGCGATGCGAGCGAGGGCACCGACTTCCATGCCACGGCCAACGGCTATGTTTCGCTGACCCCGCTGCAACTGGACCTGACCCATCGCGGCCAGCTCGAACAAATCGAACAGTGGCTGAGGTAAGCGTGTCATCGCCTTGCGCGCTTTACCCGTTTCCCTACGATCGCCGCGCGGCTGCCCTGCGCGTTGCCACAACCATTTCCGTTTCGTTGTCGTCCCCGCAATGAGTTCCACGCCGCGCCGTCCTCGCTTTCCGCTGCCGCTCGATGCCGTGGTCGAACGCAAGCCTGCGCCCGCACGTACCGCCGGACTCCCCGCGGTAGGCAAGCGCGCGGCTGCACCGGCCCCGGCCACGGTCAAGCCGCGCAAGCCTGCGGCGCCGCCCGCACCGCCTCCGCCACCCGGCAGTGCGGTGGAGGCGCGCGCATCGGCGGCCACGGCGGGCGGCGGCGGCATGGCATCGGATCGTGCGCGCGGTGCGCTGGCCGCAAGGCTGCGCGCCGGTGGCATTCGCGACGAGCGCGTGCTGGGCGCGATTGCCACGGTGCCGCGTCATCTCTTCATGGAGCCGGGGCTCGCCTCGCAGGCCTACGAGGATGCCGCGCTGCCGATCGGCCACCAGCAGACGATTTCCAAGCCATCGGTGGTGGCGCGAATGATCGAACTGCTGCGCGAAGGACTGACGCCAGACCAGCCCCTGGAGCGGGTGCTGGAAATCGGCACCGGTTGTGGTTATCAGGCGGCCGTGCTGAGTCTGGTGGCGCAGGAAGTGTTCTCTATCGAACGCATTCGTCCGCTACACGAACAAGCCAAGGCCAACCTGCGGCCGCTGCGCGTGCCCAACATCCGCCTGCATTACGGGGACGGCATGCTGGGCCTGCCGCAGGCGGCACCGTTTTCCTCGATCATCCTCGCTGCGGCGGGCATGGAGGTGCCGCAGGCCCTGCTGGAACAACTCGCCATCGGCGGACGTCTGATTGCGCCCGTGGTGTCATCTGGCCATGGCGCGCCAGGACAGACGGTGACGCAGCAACTATTGCTGATCGAGCGCCTCAATCGGCATCGATTTCACCGGACTGCGCTTGAAGCCGTTTTCTTTGTGCCTTTAAAATCGGGCACCATCTGAGTCGAAATATGCACAACACCGTGAATCCGGATTCCCTTGCACGCGTCGGAAAACGCCTGAGCGTCGTAGCCTGCGCGGCCATGCTGGCCGCCTGCGCCAATTCCCCCATGCCCGCCCCTGTGGTGGACCGTACCACCGGTGGTGGCGGTACCCAGATCTCGGCTTCCACCGAACCAGCGCCCCCTGGCTACTATCGGGTCAAGCGTGGCGATACCCTTTACCGTATCGCACTGGAAAACGGCCAGTCGTATCGTGACGTGGCCACCTGGAACAACCTGGGCAACGCCAACCAGATCGAAGTCGGGCAACTGTTGCGCGTGGTGCCGCCGAGCGCCGATGTCAATGCTGCGCCGGGCGTCGCCACGATTCCGGTGACACCGGGCACCGTGCAGTCACAGCCGATCGATGCAACGCGCCCCGTGGGCACGCCGATGAGTGCCTCGTCGACACCTGCGGCAGCCGCCCCGGCCGCGGTACCGGCTCCGGCCGCGCCCGCAGCCGCTGCTTCGGCGCCTGCGGGAGACATCCGCCTCGCATGGCCGGCCACCGGCCAGCTCATCGGTAAATTTGACGACAAGGGCAACAAGGGCATCGATATCGCCGGTAAAAAAGGTGATCCGGTGCTGGCTGCGGATGAGGGTAGGGTGATTCACGTAGGCCCCTTGCGCGGCTACGGGAATCTTGTCATCATCAAGCACAACGACACGTATCTCACCGCGTACGGTCACAACGACAAGGTACTGGTGGCAGAGCAGTCAATGGTCAAAAAAGGCCAGAAGATTGCCGAAATGGGTAACAGTGATACTGACAGGGTCAAGCTGCACTTCGAGGTTCGCAAGAACGGAAAACCGATCGATCCGATGCGGTATCTGCCGCCACAGTGAGGTTTCATGCCACGCCAGAAAACTGTTTCATCCGGAGTTGTCAGCAGGACCCGTCGTCCAACGCAGCCGGAAGGAAAAGCTGGCGTGGCAGTACAGGCTGACGATGAGAACGGCACCAGCGTGCCGGCAGTCGATCCGGCCTCCGATATGCTGCCTGTCGCCGACGAGCCCATCCGTGCCAGTTCGCGGGCGCGTTCCCGCACTGCCGACGTGAAGGCCGACGACGCCGATCATGACGAGGACGATGGCGACGAGGAATCCGAAGAAGACGAGGAAGAGGGCCGCGAAGCTGCTGCACCCGAGCCCGACGACTTCAAGACCGTGCTCCACACGGAGCTGGCTGCCGATACGGTGCAGCATTACCTGAACCGCATCAGTATCAAGCCGCTGCTATCGGCACCCGAGGAACTGCATTTCTCGACGCTGGCCAAGGGCGGTGATTTCTCTGCCCGGCAAGTAATGATCGAGCGCAATCTGCGCCTCGTGGTCAGCATCGCAAAGGGCTACCTGAATCGTGGCGTGCCGCTGCTCGATTTGATCGAGGAGGGCAATCTTGGCCTGATGCACGCCATCGAAAAATTCGATCCGACGCGTGGCTTCCGTTTCTCGACGTACGCCACATGGTGGATCCGCCAGAGCATCGAGCGCGCGATCATGAATCAGGCCCGCACTGTGCGCTTGCCGGTGCATGTGATCCGTGAACTGAATCAGGTCTTGCGCGCCAAGCGTCATCTTGAAAAAGGTGGCACTGATGGCCGCGACGCCAGCCTTGAAGACATTGCACATCTCCTCGGGAAGACCCCGGACGAAGTGCAGGACGTACTGGCACTTAATGAACACACCACCTCGCTCGATACGCCGTTCGATCTCGACCCGGGATCGAGCCTGCTCGACTTCCTTTCCGATGAGCACAACGCCGCCCCCGACCAGGAGGTGGCGCACCGTGAGTTGGAAGGCCTGATGAAACTCTGGCTGGCTCGCCTGTCCGAGAAGCATCGCTATGTGGTGGAGCGCCGCTTCGGCCTGAACCACATCGAGCCGGCCACGCTTGAAGAGCTGGCCGAGGAAATGGGGCTGACGCGCGAACGCGTGCGCCAGATCCAGCAGGAAGCCCTCGTCAAGCTCAAGCGGCATTTCGCTTCGCAAGGTGTACGCAAGGACGCCGTTTTATGACCCCTGTGCTGGTATTCGACATCGAGACGATTCCCGATGTCGACGGCCTGCGCCGTTTGCATGACCATCCCGCATCGATGAGCGACGCCGAAGTCGCCGAGCATGCGTTTGCTGCCCGCCGTGAGAAATCCGGCTCCGATTTCCTGCCGCATTACCTGCAGCGCGTTGCCGCCATTTCGTGCGTGCTGCGCCGGACGCAGCGCGACGGATCGGCAGTGTTCCACGTTGGATCGCTGGGTACGCTCGAGGATGGTGAAGCCACACTCATCCAGAAGTTCTACGAACTGGTTGCGCGCTACAGTCCGCAACTCGTGTCGTGGAACGGAGGCGGCTTTGACCTGCCCGTGCTGCACTACCGCGGCTTGGTCCACGGCGTGGCCGCGCCGCGTTACTGGGAGATGGGCGAGGGTCGCGAAGACGATAGCCGCGACTTCAAGTGGAACAATTACATCAGCCGCTATCACATGCGGCATCTGGACCTGATGGACCTGCTGGCGATGTACCAGCCGCGGGCCAGCGCGCCGCTTGATGATCTCGCCAAGCTTTGCGGATTTCCAGGCAAGATGGGCATGGACGGCAGCATGGTCTGGCAGGCGTTCCAGAACGGCAAGCTCGACGAAATCCGGGATTACTGCGAGACCGACGTCGTCAACACCTACCTGATGTACTGCCGCTTCCAGTTGATGCGCGGCGGCCTGACCCCTCGCGAGTTTGACATGGAAGTGTCGCTGGTGCAGGAGTCGCTGGCCGAATTGCCGGGCGCGCAGTGGATGGAATATCTGCGTGCCTTCCGCTTGCAGCCGATGGCGCCGGAGGCGGACGACGACGATTGAACCGGATGCCGTGGCTGCCTGTTAACGTTGCAGGCTCAGGTGGATGGGCTGGTGATCGGACGCATCGGTCGTTGCGTTGACTTCGCAACGTTCCAACTTCGGCAGCAGGTCTTCGGTAACGAATATGAAGTCGCAGGCGAACGGTGGCTCGGGCCACTGTTCCTTATCGAACAGGCCGCAAGTCGGCGCGTGCGGCTGGCCTGGATGCGCATGGCACCAGGCATCCTTCCAAGTTACCGTGCCATCCGTATACGGCTCCAGCATGCGCTGATAGGCAATGTCTGTGGGTTTGGCATTGAAATCGCCGCACAGGATGGCTTCCGTCGGTCGCGGCTCGGGCGTGAACGGGCCGAACTTCTTCTCCGATCGGCTTGGCGTGCGCGCGTGCGCGCACGCTTCGGCATGCCATTGCCGCAGCGCATCGGCCTGGGCTTCACGCTGAATCCTTGAATAGAACTCCAGGTGGGTGCAGAGGATGCGCAGCGGTGTGGCGCCGTCCTGCACGGTGACTTCGAGCGCGACGCGCGGCATCGAAGGCACCTCGGGATCGGCGGGCCATGGTAGTGCGTAGCGGAATACCTGATTCACGGGCAGGCGGGTAGCGATGACGTTGCCGAATTGCCGTGGCGTGCCATCGCCATGTGTGCGGTCGACACCCGGGGCGAAGATGACGCGATAGCCGGGCAGCAGCGCCGTCAGTTCGGCCACCTGATCGTGTTGTGGCTGGCCGGGCATCTCGGTGAATCCTCGTGTCACTTCCTGCAGGCAGAGCACATCGGCATCCGCCATCTCGCGCAGTGTGCGCACTGTTCGCGCAAGGTCGACACGGCCGTCTGCGCCGCGTCCCCACTGGATATTCCAGGAAATCAGTTCCATTGCTCGCCTGTATGGTTGGCTACGTCGTGACAGCGCCGTGACTGGACTACAATCGCGCTTTCGCAAAACAATACGACAGGTCCCTCAGGTGTCTCAAGCCGTGTCTTCCCAGCCCGCTCTCGTGGAACAGCCGGGTGCTGCGCCCGCCGCATCCACGCCCGCGTCCACCCCACCATCCGCGCCCGTTGTCCATATCGGCAGCCTCGATATGGAGGCGCGCGGCGTCGGCCGCCTGGTGAACGAGGATGGTACCCCGGGCAAGGTAATTTTCGTCGAGGGCGCATTGCCCGGCGAAACGGTCAGTTACCGTAGCTTCAAACGCAAGCCCAGCTACGAGCAGGCCAGCCTGGTCGAGGTGAAGCAGCAATCGTCGATGCGCGTGAATCCCGGCTGCCAGCATTTCGGCGTTTGCGGCGGCTGCTCGATGCAGCATCTGGACTCGCGTGCGCAACTCGCCATCAAGCAGCGCGTACTCGAAGACGATCTCTGGCATCTGTCGAAGGTGAAGCCCGACGTGGTGTTCCGCCCGATTGCTGGGCCGGATTGGGGTTACCGCTATCGGGCACGCCTGACCGTGCGATACGTGGCCAAGAAGGGCGGCGTGCTGGTGGGTTTCCACGAGCGCAAGAGCAGTTTCGTGGCCGACATGACGCGCTGCGAAATCCTGCCGCCGAAGGTGTCGAATATGCTGGTGCCGCTGCGCGAACTCGTGGCTGGCCTGTCCATCCGCGACCGCATGCCGCAGATCGAGCTGGCAATGGGTGCCGAGGTAACGGCGCTGGTGCTGCGCATTCTCGAACCGCTCACCGATGCCGATAAAGATCTGCTGCGCGCCTTTGCAGACAGGCACGAAGTCCAGTTCTGGCTGCAGCCCAAGGGGCCAGACACCGTCTACGCGTTCTATCCGGTCGAGCAGGAACTGGCCTATACGCTGCCGGAGTTCGGCATCCGGATGCCGTTCCGGCCTACGGATTTCACGCAGGTCAATCATCAGATCAATCGCGTGCTGATCGGGCGCGCGTTGCGTCTGCTCGATGCCCAGCCCACAGACCGCCTGCTGGACCTGTTCTGCGGCATCGGCAATTTCACGCTGCCGCTCGCTACACAGGGCGCGTCCGTCATGGGAATCGAAGGCAGCGAGGCGCTGACGACGCGCGCGCTGGCCAACGCCGAATACAACGGATTGGCGCAGAAGACGTCGTTCGCCTGCCGCAACTTGTTCGAGGTAACTGCCGAGGATATCGCCGCGCTGGGCCGCTTCGACCGCTGGCTGGTCGATCCTCCGCGCGAGGGTGCGCTGGCGGTATGCAAGGCACTTGGCGAACTGCACCAGGCCGGCAGCGATGTGCTGCCGAAGCGCATCGTCTACGTGTCGTGCAGCCCCGCTACACTCGCCCGCGATGCGGGCCTGCTGGTTCACGAGGCAGGCTACACGCTGAAGGGTGCGGGCGTCGTCAACATGTTCCCGCATACCTCGCATGTGGAATCCATCGCCGTGTTCGAGCGCGCCTGATTCCAGCGTCAGCCCATGAAAAAAGCCGCCTTGTCGCCAAGGCGGCTTTTTCGTTGCTGCAGCGTCGCGATCAGTCGCGATTGCCGCCGGCAATACCCAGCAGCGCCAGCAGGTTCACGAAGACGTTGTAGACGTCCAGGTAGATCGCCAGCGTCGCCGTCACATAGTTCGTCTCGCCTCCGTTGACCACCCGCTGCACATCGATGAGGATGAACAACGAGAAAATGGCAATAGCAATGACCGACAGCGTGATCATCAGCGCCGGCAATTGCAGCCAGATATTGGCCAGACTTGCCAGGATCAGCAGAATGACGCCGACGAACAGGAACTTGGCCAGGCCCGAGAAATCGCGCTTGCTGACCGTAGCGATCGACGCCATTACTGCGAACACGGTAGCCGTGCCGCCGAACGCGTACATGATCAGCGCCGGTCCGTTCGAGTAGGACAGCGTCAGGCTCAGGATGCGCGCCAGCATCAGTCCCATGAAGAACGTGAACGCCAGCAGCAGGACCACGCCCATGCTGCTGTTCTTGGTCTTCTCGATCGCAAACATGAAGCCGAACGCCACGCCCAGGAAGAGCAGGGCGGACAGCATCGGGCTGCCGGAGATCAGTGCGGTGAAGCCAGTGACGACCCCGATCCAGGCGCCGAGCACGGTCGGCACCATCGAGATGGCCAGTAGCCAGTAGGTATTGCGAAGGACCCGGTTGCGGACTGCAACATCGGCGCCCGCGCTAGTGCCGAATCCGTAACTGTTCAGCTTGTTGTTCATGGTGACTCCTGTCATCAAGTATGTGAGGCGCCGGGGTTACCCGACAGCACGCTGCCAATGTGGCATCGCGTTGGGGCTTTTGCAAGGGGCTTTGTATTGACAAATACCCCCACCCGTAGTTGTTCTCCGAAAACGTCAACATTTTGACGCAACTGCGGGGCGACTGTTCCTTCATTTCACGAATGTAATGTGATTTACAAGGCTTTTTATAGTAGTGCCCCACAGATTTATCGCGTGCCTTGATGGCCATGTCCAGGCGCGCTCGAATCCGCCATCCGGTCGTGCTAGAATTGCACGTTTAATCCATTTGTAACCCCTTCATTTTTCGGAGTTTTTCATGGCGATCGAACGCACCCTGTCGATTATCAAGCCGGATGCTGTGGCCAAGAACGTTATCGGCCAGATCTACGCCCGTTTCGAGGCCGCTGGCCTGAAGATTGTTGCAGCCAAGCTGGTTCAACTGTCGCGCGGCGAAGCCGAGCAGTTCTACGCTGTCCACGCAGCACGCCCGTTCTTCAAGGATCTGGTTGACTTCATGATTTCGGGCCCGGTCATGATCCAGGCTCTGGAAGGCGAAAACGCCATCCTCAAGAACCGCGACCTGATGGGTGCCACCGACCCGAAGAAGGCTGAAAAGGGCACGATCCGCGCCGATTTCGCCGACAGCATCGACGCCAATGCCGTGCACGGCTCGGACGCCGCTGAAACGGCTGCCGTGGAAGTGGCTTTCTTCTTCCCGGGTATGAACGTTTACAGCCGTTGATTGTCTTCTGACATCACGACTGAACCTGTAGCAAAGTTGGAAACTGCCGTCATGAACGATCTCGTCAACCTGCTCGACCTCGACGCGGACGCGCTCACCCGCTATTGCGGAGAGCTCGGCGAGAAGCCGTTCCGTGCGCGGCAGCTGCAACGCTGGATCCACCAGTTCGGTGCCAGCCGCTTCGATAGCATGTCGGATCTCGCCAAGTCGCTGCGCGAAAAGCTCGCGACGCGTGCCGAGATCCGCGCGCCTGCCGTCATCACGGACAACCTGTCCACTGACGGCACGCGCAAATGGCTGATCGACGTTGGTGCCGGCAATGCGGTGGAGACGGTGTACATCCCCGAAGACACGCGCGGTACGCTGTGCGTGTCTTCGCAAGCCGGATGCGCCGTCAATTGCCGGTTCTGTTCAACCGGCAAGCAAGGTTTTTCCCGGAACCTCACCACCGGCGAAATTATCGGCCAGCTCTGGATGGCCGAATTCGCGATGCGCGAGCAACTGGGGCGCGGACCCAAGGATGACCGTGTCATCTCCAATGTGGTGATGATGGGCATGGGCGAGCCGCTGCTTAACTACGACGCCGTCGTGCCGGCCATGCGGCTGATGCTCGACGACAACGCGTACGGCCTGTCGCGCAGGCGCGTGACGCTATCCACGTCGGGTGTGGTACCGATGATGGATCGCCTGTCGAAGGACCTGCCCGTGGCGCTGGCCGTCTCGCTGCATGCGTCGAATGACGCGCTGCGCGATGTGCTGGTACCGCTGAACCGCAAATATCCGTTGGCCGATTTGATGGCGGCATGCCGTCGTTATCTCGAATTCGCGCCGCGAGATTTTGTGACTTTCGAATATTGCATGCTCGATGGCGTCAACGACACCGTCGAGAATGCGCGGGAACTACTGAAGCTTGTGGCCGACGTGCCGTGCAAGTTCAACCTGATCCCGTTCAACCCGTTCCCGGAATCGGGGCTGAAGCGCTCGAACAACGAGCAGATCCGCCGCTTCGCCCAGGTGCTGATGGACGCGGGCCTTGTAACGACGATCCGCAAGACCCGTGGCGACGATATCGACGCCGCCTGTGGTCAGTTGGCTGGCGAGGTCATGGATCGTACTCGTCTGGCCGAGCGGGGCAAGTTCGGCAAGATCACGCCACTGGTTCCGGTGCCGTCCGGCGCCGCTCGGGAGGCTCGTCCTGCATGATCCGTCTGCTTGTCGCTGCCCTGTCAGGGCTGTTGATGTTGTCCGCCTGTACTTTGCCCCAGGGACCCTCGCAGGATATCAAGACCGCTTCCGATCAGACTACCGCGAACAAGCGTTCCGCGATTCGGCTGCGCCTGGCGACGCAATACCTCGAGGCGCGCCAGTATCCGGTGGCGCTTGACGAGGTCAAGCAGGCGATCAATGCCGATCCGTCGAGTGTGGACGCCTACCATGTGCGTGCGCTGATCTACATGGGTATGGGCGAGAACGCGCTGGCCGAGGACAGCTTCCGCACGGCCCTGAACATGCGCAGCAACGACGCGGACGTGTTGAACAACTACGGCCTGTTCCTGTGCGAGGCTCATCGCTACCCGGAAGCGAAAGCAACGCTGCAGCGCGCGGTGCAGGCACCGTCGGCCAATGGACCCGTAAAGCCGCTGACCGCGCTCGGTTCATGCGAAATGCGCAGCGGCGACCTGGCCGGTGCGGAAAAAAATTTGCAGACGGCCTACGGATATGACCGCAACGATCCGTCAGTGCTCATGAATCTTGCGCAGCTGAATTTTCAGCGCGGGGACATGAGGCAGGCCAACCAATATATCGGCCGCGTCAACGGCAGCCGTTTCGTCAGCGCGCAGTCCCTCTGGCTGGGAGCGCGTATTGCCCGGCGGCAGGGCGACGATCAGGCGCAGAGCAAGCTGATTGCGGAGTTGCGCAACCGCTTCCCCGATTCGCGCGAGTTGACCGCATACGAGAGAGGAGCTTGGGATGAATGAACAAGAGCGCGCCGACAGCCAGGCCACGACTACCCGGAACGTTGGTGGCGGCGCGACAGACTCCGACCGCGAGGCCGTCGCCCGCGAAATCGGGGCACAACTGAAAGACGCGCGAGAGGCGCAGCGCCTCTCGCTGGAAGATGTGGGTGCTCGCCTCAAAGTGGCACCGAACAAGCTTCAGGCGATCGAGTCCGGCGATGTGTCGAGTCTGATGGACGTGACCTTCGCCAAGGGTGTGATGCGCGCGTATGCGCGTACGCTCCAGATCGATATCGATCCCTTGCTGGGTCGCTATCATGCGCAGGCACAGGCTACGCCCGTGACCGGCATCACGCGCCGCCATGAGGGTGCCCTCAACCAGGCGTTCGACGACCGCAAGCGTTTCGGCAAAAAGACCGGCGGCGCGGGCGGACGTTGGCTCTGGCTGCTTTGCGTCATTGCGCTGGTGGGCGTCGGTGGCTATTTTGGCTATGACCACGTCAAGGCGTGGCTCGATGCACGCAGTGCGGCCGTGACGGAAGCACCGGCTCCGGCCACGTCATCGACAGACGATACGACCGCCCAGCAGAGCAATGGCGACGGCACGGTGACTGCCGCGCTGCCGCCCGTCATGGTCGGTAACGATTCGCCGGCACCGTCGGAATCTGCCGCTGCGTTGGAAGCGCAGGCCAAGCCGGCAGGTGCTGCCACTGCTGCCACAACAGCGACAACGCCGGCACCTGCAACGACGGCTTCCGGCATGCCGTTGGCAACGGGTGGAGCATTGGCTCCCGCCCCGGCCCTCGCACAGGATAAGTCGGCCACCTCCGTCACTGGCGCATCGGCACCAGCCCCTGTGGCTGCCGCGAGTACCGGCACGGGTGCCGTGCAGATCCGCTTCTCGTCCGAAACCTGGTTCGAAGTGCGCGACCGCTCGGGCAAGGTGATCATTGGGGGCACCGGCAAGGCCGGCGATACCGTGACCGGTACCGGCGCGGGTGGTCCGTACAAGGTGATCATCGGAAATGTTAAGGGCGTGGAGTCGATGGCGCACAATGGCGCGCCGGTGGACCTCCAGGCCGCCAATCGGAACAATGTGGCGCGCCTGACCTTGCAGTAATGCGGTCCGGGCGGCGCAACGAGCCATGCCAGATGAAGGTGGTAATGCAATGAACCAGAACGCTTTCCAACCGGTGATGCCGGGTCCGCTGCCGCGTCGCAACTCGCGCCAGGCCAGTGTTGTCTGGGGTGACAACATCGTGACGATCGGGGGTGGCGCGCCAGTGCGCGTCCAGTCGATGACCAATACGGACACGGTCGACGCGATCGGCACGGCCATCCAGATCAAGGAACTCGCACGTGCGGGTTCGGAGATCGTCCGGATTACGGTCAACACGCCGGAAGCCGCAGCCGCCGTGCCGTCGGTCCGCGAGCAACTCGACCGCATGGGTGTGAACGTGCCGCTGGTGGGCGATTTTCACTACAACGGTCATACGCTGCTGCACGATTATCCCGACTGTGCCCAGGCGCTCTCGAAATACCGCATCAATCCCGGCAACGTGGGCAAGGGCGCCAAGCGCGACAAGCAGTTCGCCGAGATGATCGAGATGGCGTGCCGCTACAACAAGCCCGTGCGGATCGGCGTGAACTGGGGCAGCCTGGACCAGGACCTGCTGGCGCGCGTCATGGACGAGAACGCCGCACGTGCACAGCCTTGGGCCGCGCAAAGCGTAATGGTCGAGGCGCTGATCACGTCGGCGATCGAGTCCGCGCAAAAGGCCGAGGAAATCGGCCTGCCGGGCGACCAGATCATCCTGTCGTGCAAGGTGTCGCAGGTGCAGGAACTGATCGCCGTGTATCGTGAACTGGGCCGCCGTTGCGACTACGCGTTGCACTTGGGGCTGACCGAGGCCGGCATGGGCAGCAAGGGTATCGTCGCATCGACGGCTGCGCTGTCGGTTCTGCTCCAGGAGGGCATTGGCGACACGATCCGTATTTCGCTGACGCCCGAGCCGGGTGCTGCGCGCGAGAAGGAAGTCTACGTCGGTCAGGAAATCCTGCAGACGATGGGGCTGCGCAACTTTACGCCGATGGTTATTGCGTGCCCGGGTTGTGGCCGGACGACCAGCACGACGTTCCAGGAGTTGGCGGCAAGTATCCAAGGCTATTTGCGCGAGCAGATGCCGCTCTGGAAGACCGAGTTCCCCGGCGTCGAAGAGATGGACGTGGCCGTGATGGGTTGCATCGTCAACGGCCCCGGTGAAAGCAAGCACGCCAACATTGGCATTTCGCTGCCGGGTTCGGGCGAGTCGCCGGCCGCGCCGGTGTTTGTCGATGGCGTCAAGGTCCGCACGCTGCGCGGAGAGAATATTGCCCAGGAGTTCCAGGCGATCGTGGACGAATATGTCCGCTCGCACTATGGCCCGGGCGCAAAGCAGGCAAAACAGGAAGCCGTGGCCTGAGCGCGTGACGCGCCAGGTAACGCTGCCACTACCAAGAAGACATGAGCGAAGACAAGACGAAGGCCGCCAAGGCACTGCAGGGCGTGAAGGGCATGAACGACATGCTGCCCGCCGACGCCCCGCTGTGGGAAATGTTCGAAGATGCCGCACGCGGCATGCTGCGTGCCTATGGCTACCAGCAGATCCGCACGCCTATCGTCGAGCATACCCAGCTGTTCGTCCGCGGCATCGGTGAAGTCACTGACATCGTGGAGAAGGAGATGTACTCCTTTACCGATGCGCTGAATGGCGAGAATCTGACGCTGCGTCCGGAAGGCACGGCTGCCGCTGTGCGCGCGACGATCGAGCACAACCTGCTGTATGACGGCCCGAAGCGCCTCTGGTACACGGGTCCGATGTTCCGTCACGAGCGCCCGCAGCGTGGCCGCTATCGTCAGTTCCACCAGCTTGGCGCGGAAGCGCTCGGTTTTGCTGGTCCGGATGTCGACGCTGAGATCATCCTGATGTGCCAGCGCCTGTGGGATGACCTGGGCCTGGTTGGTGTACGCCTGGAACTGAATTCGCTGGGACAGGCGCACGAGCGCGCCGCGCACCGCGAGGAATTGATCAAGTACCTTGAAGGGTTCCAGGACATTCTCGACGAGGACAGCAAGCGCCGCCTGTACACGAACCCGCTGCGTGTGCTGGATACGAAGAATCCCGCGTTGCAGGAGATGGCCGCCAACGCGCCCAAGCTGGTCGATTTCCTGGGCGAGGAATCGCTGGCTCACTTCGAGGGCGTGCAACGTATCCTCAAGGCCAACAATATTCCGTTCAAGATCAATCCGCGTCTTGTTCGTGGCCTCGACTACTACAATCTTACGGTGTTCGAGTGGATCACTGACAAGCTCGGTGCGCAGGGCACGATCGCCGGCGGCGGTCGCTACGATCCGCTGATCCAGCAGATGGGCGGCAAGTCTGCTCCAGCGTGTGGCTGGGCCATGGGCATCGAGCGGATTATCGAACTGCTGCGCGAAGAAAAGCTGCAACCCGACCCGGTTGGCTGCGACATCTACATGGTGCACCAAGGCGAAGCTGCCGGACTGCAGTCCATGATCGCGGCCGAGCGTCTGCGTGATGCGGGTCTCGATGTCGTCCTGCATGCCACGCCGGATGGCAAGAGCGGTAGCTTCAAGTCGCAGATGAAGCGTGCCGATGCGAGTGGCGCAGCCTTTGCCGTTATCATTGGCGACGACGAAATTGCCGCTGGTCTCGTACAGGTCAAGCAACTGCGTGGCGGCGACGCTGCGGCAGGGGGCCCGCAGACCAGCGTGCCGGCAGAGGAACTGGTCGAGTTCATCATCGCCAGGATGGTGGATGCGCTCGATGATGAAGAGGACGACGAGGACGACGAGCAGTAAGACAACCGTCGGACTTCGTACCGCGGCCGCTGACCTTGACGGAAAGCGGCCGCGTCAATATTAACCAATGCGGGTAACTGACTCGACATGGCTTACGATCTGGAAGAACAGGAACAGCTTGAGACCCTCAAGGCCTGGTGGAAGCAATACGGCAACACGGTAACCTGGGCGCTGATCGCCGGGTTGTTCGCATTTGCAGCGTGGGCCGGCTGGAACTACTGGCAACGCACGCAGGCGCGGGACGCGGGTCTGCTTTACGAGCAGGTGACCAAGGCTGCCGAGGCGCGCGACGCCGATCGCGTCAAGCGCGCAGCGACGGATCTCGAAAGCAAGTTCGGCGGTACCGCATATGGTCCGATGAGCGCGCTGACCGCTGCCAAGGTGCTGTATGACGCCGGCGATCTGGCTGGCGCCAAGTCGCAACTGCAGTGGGCGATCGACCACGGTGGTGATGACTATGCGCCGCTGGCGCGCGTGCGTCTGGCGGGTGTGCTGCTCGACGAGAAAGCCTATGACCAGGGTCTGGCGCTGCTGAAGGACGAGCCGGCGCAATACGCGGCATTGTTCGCCGATCGTCGTGGCGATTTGCTGGCCGCACAGGACAAGCGGGAAGAAGCGCGTACCGCCTACAAGCAGGCACTCGAAAAGCTGGGTGCCGCCGAGGGTGGCATGCGCCAGATTATCCAGTTCAAGCTCGACGCGCTGGGCGCGGCCTGAGCGAGGACCGCGGACCGCTGATAGTTTTCAAAAATTCAGGATCGCACCCTATGACGTCATTGCTTCGTACAGCCGCTACCCGCACTATCGTGGCCGGCACTTGCCTGGGCCTTCTGGCGGGCTGCTCGCTGTTCGGCAAGGAAAACAAGCACCCGCCGACGGAACTCAAGCCGATCTCGGCAACGCTTTCGGTCAAGCAGGCATGGAAGGCCGATGTGGGCAAGGGTGGCCAGTATGTGATGGCACCTGTGTCCGCCGGCAACGTCGTGTTTGTGTCGGGCAAGAGCGGCTCGGTGATGGCGATAGATGCCACCAACGGCCAGACACTGTGGAAGGCCAAGACCGATATCGACCTGACTTCGGGTCCGGGCACCGATGGGCAGACCACGGCGGTGGCGGGTGAGAAGGGCGCCATCTACGCGTTCGACAAGAGCGGCAAGCAGATCTGGAAGAAGCAGATCAATGGCGAGGTCCTGTCGGCTCCGCTGGTCGGCAACGGGCTCGTGGTCGTTCGTACCACGGATACGCGCCTGATCGGATTGGATGCAGGGACTGGCGAACGCCGCTGGATCTATCAGCGCTCGCAATCGCCTCTGAACCTGCGGGCTGCCATGGGCATGGTGTTCGCCGGCGACGGCATTGTGACGGGCTTCCCGGGCGGCAAGCTCGGCGTGCTGGCCCCGGGCAACGGTGTGCTGCGCTGGGAAAGCACGGTCTCGTATCCGAAGGGCGTGTCGGAAATCGAACGCCTGAACGACGTGACCGGCATGCCGGCTGTCTACGGTCGCCAGGTATGCGCCACGACGTTCCAGGGCCGCGTGGCCTGCCTCGAACTGGCCAACGGCCAGCCGCAGTGGGGCAAGGACTTCTCTTCGCCGGGCGGTTTGGCGCAGGATGAAACGTCGCTGTTTGCTGGCGACGAATCGTCTACCGTCTATGCGTTCGATCGCCAGAACGGCAATGAGCGCTGGAAGAACACGGATCTGCGCTACCGCAGCCTCGGCGCGCCAACGACTCTGGGCCGCTCGGTGGTGGTAGGTGACTACGAGGGCTATGTCCACTTCCTTTCGCGTGAGGACGGCACTGTGCTGGCGCGGATGAAGACTGACGGCAGCGCCGTCACCGCAGCCCCGGTCGTGGCCGGCGCGACGTTGGTGGTGCAGACGCGCGACGGCGATGTATTCGGTTTCGTGCCGAACTGATCGCCTGCGTACACAAGTCCGCCTGTGCCCCTGTCGCACGGGTGGCGCCAATCCGGTAGCATGATCCCTGGTCGTGCCAGGTAAATAGCGGATTGGGGCAGATGCCCCGCATCCGCTCGACAGGAAGAGCGGCCAGCCGTGCCTCAGGCGCGGTGGTTGTTGGATCAACATGACTCCGGAATTGCTGGGGGACGGCGTGCTACGCCCGCCCCCTGTTCCCGTTTATTTGCATGAAACCAGTTATTGCAATCGTCGGCCGCCCGAATGTGGGCAAGTCGACGCTATTCAACCGCATGACCCGCTCGCGCGACGCACTCGTCGCCGACCTGCCGGGTCTTACGCGCGACCGTCACTATGGTGAGGGCCGTATCGGCGAACGTCCGTTTATCGCGATCGATACCGGCGGCTTCGAGCCCGTGGCCAAGGAAGGCATCGTGGCCGAGATGGCCAAGCAGACGCGCCAGGCCGTGGTCGAAGCGGACGTTGTCATCTTCCTGGTGGATGGCCGTCTTGGATTGGCCCCCCAGGATCGCGTGATTGCCGACTACCTGCGCAAGACGGGCCGCCGCATCATGCTGGCGATCAACAAGGCCGAGGGCATGAAGTACACGTCGGTGGCGGCGGACTTCTATGAACTTGGCATGGGCGATCCGTATGCCATCTCCTCTTCGCACGGTGACGGCGTCCGCGAACTCGTGGACGAGGCGCTGGAAATCGCGGTACAGGAGCGTCCGGAACTGGCCGAGGAAGATGACGGAAGCCAGCGCGGCACCAAGATCGCGATCGTGGGACGGCCGAATGTCGGCAAGTCCACGCTCGTCAACACACTGATCGGCGAAGAGCGCGTCATTGCATTCGACATGCCGGGCACCACGCGCGACGCCATCTACGTGGAGTTCGAGCGCGGCGGCAAGCCATACACGCTGATCGACACCGCTGGCCTGCGCAAGCGCGGCAAAGTGTTCGAAGCCATCGAAAAGTTCTCGGTGGTCAAGACGCTGCAGTCGATTGCCGATGCCAACGTGGTGGTGCTGTTGCTCGACGCGCAGCAGGACATCTCGGAGCAGGATGCGCACATTGCCGGCTTCATTGTCGAATCTGGCCGTGCGTTGGTTGTGGGCGTCAACAAGTGGGACGGTCTCGACGGACACGCGCGTGACCGCGTGAAGCACGATCTGGAGCGCAAGCTGCAGTTCCTGAGCTTTGCCAATGTGCACTATGTTTCCGCAAAGGAACGCACCGGCATCAGCGCGTTGCTGCGCTCGGTGGATGATGCCTATGCCGCCGCGATGATCAAGTTGCCGACGCCGCAACTGACGCGCGTGCTGAACGAAGCGGTGGAGTTCCAGCAGCCGAAGCGTGCCGGTGTATCGCGTCCGAAGCTGCGTTACGCACACCAGGGCGGTTCCAATCCGCCGATCGTCATCATTCACGGCAATGCGCTGCAGAACGTGACAGACACGTACAAGCGCTACCTGGAAAACCGCTTCCGGACGGCGTTCAAGCTCAAGGGCACGCCCTTGCGCATCGAATTCAGATCGAACAAAAACCCGTACGCGGACTCGAAGGATTGAGTCGGGAGGGTGCCGTGCCCTCAGCCAAGTTTTCGTTTGCGTTCGTTTGGAACTGCGGCTAAATTCACGGTAGCAGGGGGAGCCCTGCGCGTTGATGCCAGATTGGTACCGTTTTGATCTTTTTTCTGGCGCGTTTTTGCGCCAACTGACTTGAACCGGGGACTTTCGTCCCCATGATCCATCACTAAATCTATAAATTTGGAGTGTGCCATGAGCAACAAAGGGCAATTGCTACAAGACCCGTTCCTTAACGCGCTGCGCAAAGAGCACGTGCCGGTTTCCATCTATCTCGTCAATGGCATCAAGCTGCAAGGCAATATCGAGTCGTTTGACCAGTATGTCGTCCTGCTGCGTAACACCGTGACGCAGATGGTCTACAAGCATGCGATTTCCACTGTCGTGCCGGCCCGTGCCGTCAACTTCCGTGTGGATGATTCGACCGAGAACTGATCTTTTCTTCTCGCGCATGAACGGCCGCGGCATCCGCATGCGGCCGTTGCATTGCCTGTTCCCGCCTTTGCTCTCTGCCCGTCCTGGCCACCCTGGCTATAGCGTTAGTGACCGGGCTGCATCATCTCTCGCCGACTCCCGAAAGCATTCGAAACCGCCCCTGTGCCTGATGGCAACCGGGTGTGGTGTTCTGCCCGAGTCTGGTCAGTCGTTGTCTCAACAATCGTAATTTCCGGCGCCCAGCGTCCACCCGCTTGCAATCCAAAGCTACTACCAACACCGAGCCGTCGCGCGCCGTACTAGTCGGCGTGGATTTCGGCAAGCACGATTTCCAGGAGAGTCTTTCCGAACTGGCACTGCTGACCAGCACGGCAGGCTCGATGCCCGTTCACACGCTGACGGGCAAGCGCTCGCGTCCGGACCCTGCGCTTTTCATCGGATCGGGCAAGGCAGAGGAACTCAAGGAAGCAGCGGATGCACTGGATGCCGACATCGTGGTGTTCAACCACGCATTGAGTCCCGCCCAGCAGCGAAATCTGGAGCGCTTCCTGGGTCGGCATGTGATCGACCGAACTGGCTTGATCCTCGACATCTTTGGGCAGCGAGCGCAGAGCCACGTGGGCAAGGTGCAGGTGGAGCTTGCCCAGGTGCAATACCAGGCGTCGCGCCTGGTCCGCGCATGGAGCCACCTGGAACGCCAGAAGGGTGGTATCGGCATGCGCGGTGGCCCGGGCGAGCGTCAGCTCGAACTGGATCGCCGGATGCTCGATACGCGCGCAAAGCGCCTCAAGGCCGATCTGGCCCGCCTGCAGCGCCAGAATCATACGCAGCGGCGCGCGCGCGCGCGCAACGATACACTCAGCATTTCGCTGGTCGGTTATACCAACGCCGGCAAGTCCACTCTGTTCAATGCGCTGACCAAGGCGCGTGCCTATGCAGCGGATCAACTGTTCGCGACACTCGATACCACGTCGCGAAGGCTGTTCCTGGACGGCTTCGGGAATGTAGTGCTGTCCGATACGGTGGGTTTCATCCGGGATCTGCCGACGCAGCTCGTGGCGGCCTTCCGTGCCACGCTGGATGAAACGGTGCATGCCGACCTCCTGCTGCACGTCGTGGACGCCTCAAGTCCAGTGCGTCATGAGCAGATCGAGCAGGTCAACCGCGTGCTTGCGGAAATCGACGCTTCGGACATTCCGCAGATCGTCATCATGAACAAGATCGACGCGGCACCGGAATTGCAGGAGCAGGGGCCGCGCGTCGAGCGTAACGAGGACGGGGTACCGACGCGCGTGTTCCTGTCCGCGCGTGAGGGCATGGGCCTCGACGCCTTGCGTGAATCGATCGTCGAAGTGGCCCAGTGGCTGGCTGCGCGGCCTGCCGATCCTGCCCCATACGACCCCCGGCTCGACAGCGTGCCGGGAGGCGCGGTGGCTGGGGATGGTGATGGTTTCGACGACGCCGCAGAGGTGGCCGACGAGCCCCGGCAAGACGGTGGCGAGGAGCCTGACGTCCCGCGCTGACCGTCGTTGCATGACAATTCGATGATAATCAGCCCCTGATTGCGGGATTCTGAGCAAAAGTGATCGAGATGACTGCTAGAATCCCCCTGTTCAAACTTTCCCGGACCCGTGCTCTACATGCCCCTGTTCCCTCGGAATCCTGACTCGCACCTCGTGCCAGCCGGCCGCCCGGCGCGGTCTGCGCGCTGGCCTCGCCTGCGCGCCATCTTCTCGTTGAATGATCCCCGCTGGGGCCGCGATGGGCAGGATGATGATGACAAGGACAAAGGCCGCCAGCAGAACCAGCGTCCGCAGCAGGACGGCCCGCCCGATCTCGATGAACTCTGGCGCGACTTCAACCGTCGCCTGAGCGGCCTGCTTGGCCGCAAGGACAATGGCGGTGGCGGCCAGGGCAATGGCTTCGGCTCGCGTCCGTCGGGCAAGGGTTCGAACATTGGCATCGGCGTGATCGTTGCCGCAGTGGTTGGCATCTGGCTGGCGAGTGGCTTCTTCATGGTGCAGGAAGGCCAGACGGCCGTGATCCTGCAGTTCGGCAAGTTCAAATATTCGACGGGCCCCGGTATCAACTGGCGCGCGCCGTGGCCGATCCAGTCGGCCGAGATCGTGAACCTGTCGGCGGTGCGCTCCGTGGAAGTCGGGCGTTCGACGTCGATCAAGGACAGCAACCTGAAGGACTCGTCGATGCTCACGCAGGACGAGAACATCATCGACGTCCGCTTTACGGTCCAGTACGACATCCAGGACGCGAGCGAATATCTGTTCTTCAACAAGACCGATCGTGGCGGTGACGAGGAACTGGTCACGCAGGCCGCGGAAACGTCGGTGCGGGAGATCGTGGGCCGCAACCGCATGGATTCGGTGCTCTACGAGAACCGTGAACAGATTGCGCAGGGGCTAGCCAAGTCCATCCAGTCGATCCTGACTTCGTACAAGACCGGCATTCGCGTGATCTCGGTCAACGTCCAGAGCGTGCAGCCGCCCGAGCAGGTGCAGGCCGCATTCGACGATGTGAACAAGGCAAGCCAGGATCGCGAGCGCGCGATCAGCGAAGGGCAAGCCTATGCCAATGACATCCTGCCGCGCGCCAAGGGGACGGCGGCACGCCTGAAGGAAGAGTCCGAAGCCTATCGTGCCCGCGTGGTGGCGCAGGCAGAGGGTGATGCGTCGCGCTTCCGCTCGGTGCAGACCGAGTATGCGAAGGCGCCGCAGGTCACGCGCGACCGTATTTATCTGGAAACCATGCAGCAGATTTACAGCAACTCGAACAAGATCCTTGTCGATGCCAAGGGCGGCAACAATCTGCTCTACCTGCCGCTGGACAAGCTGATGTCGCAGGTGCAATCGTCGGCGGCGCCTGCCGCGGCGCCGGGCACCAACGCGCCGGCCGTACCGGACGCCGGTACGACGGATATCCGCTCGCGTGAAGCGATGCGTAACCGCGACCGCGACGTACGCTAAGGAGACCCGTCATGAACCGACTGATTTCCTTCGTCATTGGCCTGTTTATCCTGCTGGCCATCGCATCGTCGATGCTCTTCGTCGTGGACCAGCGCCAGTATGCCGTGGTCTTCGCGTTCGGCGAGATCAAGCAGGTGGTGCGTGAGCCTGGCCTGCATTTCAAGTTGCCGCCGCCGCTGCAGAACGTGGTCTTCATGGATCGCCGCCTCCAGACGATCGACGTCGCGGCAAACGAGCGTTTCCTGACCGCCGAAAAGAAGTCGATGGTGGTGGACTGGTTCGTCAAGTGGCGCATTACCGATCCGCGCAAGTTCTTCGTGGCCTTTGGTGGAAATGTGCGCGGCGCGCAGGATCGCATGACGCAACGTATCGATGCCGTGGCCCGCGAGGAGTTCGGCAAGCGCACCGTGACCGATGTCGTGGCGGGTGAGCGTGACAAGGTCATGCAGAACATCCGCGCCGGGATGGCGGAGTACGCGCAATCCGTGGGTGTCGAGATTCTGGACGTGCGCCTGAAGCGCGTGGACCTGTTGCCTGCAATCAGCGAGTCTGTCTATCGCCGCATGGAGGCCGAGCGCAAGCGCGTGGCCAACGAACTGCGTTCGACGGGCGCCGCGGAAGGTGAGAAAATCCGTGCCGATGCCGACCGTCAGCGTGAAGTGGTGCTGGCCGAGGCGTATCGCGACGCGCAGGTGGTGAAGGGCGAGGGCGATGCCAAGGCTTCGCAGGTCTATGCCGATGCGTTTGGCAAGGATCCGAACTTTGCCCAGTTCTGGCGCAGCATGGAAGCCTACCGCAACACGTTCCGCGACAAGGGCAACGTCATGGTGCTCGAGCCGAATTCCGACTTCTTCCGCTACATGCGGTCGTCGGGTGGCAATGCCGCACCGGCCCCGTCCGGCGGCAAGAAGTAGCGCGTACATCGCGCCCCGGGTGCTGGAAGTGCCCGGATAAGCAATATGCGACAGAACCCCGGTCCGTCCGGGGTTTTGTCCGGCTGGAGGGCGTGCAGCTCGCCAGCCAGGTTTTTGATATAAGAGACCCCCATGTCCAATCGCTGGCTCCTGCCTGAAAACATTGCCGACGTGCTCCCGTCGGAAGCGCGCAAGATCGAAGAGCTGCGCCGCCGGATGCTCGACCTGTTTCGTACCTACGGCTACGAGATGGTCATGCCCCCGATGCTTGAGTACCTGGAGTCGCTGCTGACCGGTACGGGCCATGACCTGGATCTGCGCACGCTGAAGTTGGTGGACCAGTTGTCCGGCCGTACGATGGGCTTGCGTGCCGATATCACGCCGCAGGTGGCCCGCATCGACGCCCACTTGCTGAATCGCCCTGGCGTGACGCGCCTCTGCTACGCGGGCAACGTCCTGCACGCACGTCCGGCTGGTTTTCATGCGACGCGCGAGCCGATCCAGATCGGCGCCGAGATTTATGGTCATGCGGGCCTGGAAGCTGACGTCGAAATTCAGGAGTTGATGCTGGCTGCGCTGCAAGTGGCGGGCCTGACAGATATCCGGCTGGACCTTTGCCACGCTGGCATTCTCGAAGCGCTGCTCTCGGCGTTGCCGTCGGTGCGCCAAATCGAGGATGCAATGTTCGCGGCACTGGAAACCAAGGACGTCGCCGCGCTGCGCGAGTTGACGCAGGGACTGCCAGACACCGAGCGCAATGCCCTCCTGGCGTTGCCGACGCTATATGGCGGCGTGGAAGTCATCGAGCGCGCGCGCGCGACGTTGCCGTCCAATGCTGCTATTGGCCGTGCGTTGGACGAACTGGCGGCGCTGGCCAATCAGGTCCGTGGTGCCAGCGTCAACATCGACCTTTCCGATCTGCGCGGCTATCACTACCACAGCGGCGTGATGTTCACCGCGTACGTGTCTGGCCTGCCGAACTACGTTGCACGTGGCGGCCGCTACGACAAGGTAGGCGAGGCATTTGGCCGTGCCCGGCCGGCTACCGGTTTTTCGCTTGATCTGCGTGAGGTGGCGGCGTTGTCGCCAGTCGAGGTCCGCGCCCTGGCGATCTTTGCGCCGTGGGACGCCGATCCCGCATTGCGGTCGACGATTGCCACGCTGCGCGCCGCTGGCGAGATCGTGATTCAGTCGCTGCCGGGTCATACGCACGAGCTCGATGAGTTCAACTGCGACCGTCAGCTTCAGCGGCAGGGCGACGCCTGGGTGGTGGTCCCCCGCTGATTTTTCGCCGGGCCGGCATGTCCTGCCGGCCTGTTTTCCGTGCTCTCAAAATGACGTTTGCTGCTCGCGGCGGCCTATTATCGCCCGCGAAGGGCGGTAAACGTCTGTCCGAGAGGGGCCCGAAAACCGGGAACCGTCCGGCAACGAGAGTAGAATACGTTTTTAACCTTCTGACCAATTCAACATGTCCGCATCCGCAGTAAGCCAGGGACGCAATGTCGTCGTGATCGGAACCCAGTGGGGTGACGAAGGCAAGGGAAAAATCGTCGATTGGCTTACCGACCAGGCAAAGGGCGTGGTGCGGTTCCAGGGCGGCCACAACGCTGGCCACACGCTCATTATCGGCGGCAAGAAGACGATCCTGCGACTGATCCCCTCGGGCATCATGCGCGCCAGTACCGTCTGCTACATCGGTAACGGTGTGGTCCTGTCGCCCGAAGCGCTGTTCCGTGAGATCGAGGAACTGGAAAGCGCCGGCCTGCAAGTGCAGAACCGCCTGCGCATCTCCGAAGCCACCACGCTGATCCTGCCGTACCACGTTGCCATCGACAAGGCGCGCGAAGCCCGCCGTGGTGCTGCCAAGATTGGCACGACCGGTCGTGGCATTGGCCCGGCCTACGAAGACAAGGTGGCCCGCCGCGCATTGCGCGTGCAAGACCTGTTTAACCCGGAGCATTTCGCCGAACGCCTGCGCGAGAACGTCGAGTTCCACAACTTCATGTTGACCCAATACCTGGGCGCCGAAGCTGTGGACTACCAGCAGATCCTCGACGAGATGCTGGCTTACGCGCCGCGCCTGAAGCCGATGATCGCCGATGTGTCGGCCGAGCTGTATGCCGTGAATGAAGCAGGTGGCAACCTGATGTTCGAAGGCGCGCAAGGCACGCTGCTCGACGTCGATCACGGCACGTACCCATTCGTGACCTCGAGCAACTGCGTGGCCGGTGCGGCTGCTGCGGGCGCTGGCGTCGGTCCGGGTCGCCTGAACTACATCCTTGGCATCACCAAGGCTTACTGCACCCGCGTGGGCGCTGGTCCGTTCCCGAGCGAACTGTACGACCACGATAACCCTGCCCGTCAGGATGCCGTAGGTGTGCGTTTGGCCAATGTCGGCAAGGAATTTGGCTCTGTTACGGGCCGTCCGCGCCGCACGGGGTGGCTCGACGCCGCTGCGCTGAAGCGTTCGGTACAGATCAATGGTGTGTCTGGCGTGTGCATGACCAAGCTCGACGTGCTGGACGGTCTGGAAACGATCAAGCTGTGCGTGGGCTACGAGCTCGACGGCAAGCGGGTCGATATCCTGCCGCGTGGCTCGGATGCCGTGGCCGCATGCCAGCCGATCTATGAAGAATTCCCGGGCTGGAACGAGTCGACGTTTGGCGTGAAGACCTGGGATGCGCTGCCGGAACAGGCACGCGTGTACCTGAAGCGCATCGAGGAAGTGGTCGGTATCCCGATCGACATGATCTCGACCGGTCCGGATCGAGACGAGACGATCCTGCTGCGCCATCCGTACCTGGTGGCCTAAGCCCCGGTCAATGCAGTGTGCAGGACCATGGCGCCACCCGCGCCACGGCCTCACTGAAGATATTCGGCCCGCGATATGCGGGCCGATGCTTTATCCATCGGCCAACGAAGCCGCTGATATCAGAAGATTGCCATGAACCTGCCAACCAATGATGACGAGAACCTCTGGGTCTCGTGGGATGACTACCACCGACTGATCGCGCGTCTCGCGCTGAACGTGCATGAATCGGGCTGGAAGTTCGATCAGATCCTGTGCCTGGCCCGAGGCGGTCTGCGCGTGGGTGATCAGATGTCGCGTATTTTCGATGTGCCGCTAGCTATCCTGGCGACGAGTTCGTACCGCGAAGCTGCCGGCACGCAGCAGGGCACGCTCGACATTGCGCAATACATCACGATGACGCGTGGCAACCTGGAAGGGCGAATCCTGCTGGTGGATGACCTCGTCGATTCGGGTGTGACGCTGGAGCGAGTGGGTCGCCACCTGAAGGAACGCTATCCTGAAGTGACCGACGTGCGCTCGGCGGTGCTTTGGTACAAGGCGTGCTCCAAGGTTGAGCCCAACTACCACGTGACGTTCCTGCCTTCGAACCCATGGATTCATCAGCCGTTCGAGGAATACGACACGCTTCGCCCGCACAATCTCGCGGCCTGGCTCAAGCGCGGCAAGCGCGCCAGCCTGCTGGACGACGACTCGGCAGCCTGAGTCTGCGGCACCCCTCCGCCCGCGCGGCGGAGGGGTGCTCCAAGGTACGGATCGAGGTATCAGTACCCTACGGTGAACCGCTCCCGCACATGTTCTGGCTGCTCGATCTCATCGAGCATGGCCATTGCGTAGTCCTCCATCGAGATCGAGCTGCCGTCCGCGGTGGCGAGCAAATCCTCCTTGCCCAGTCGGAACTTGCCGGTGCGCTCGCCCGGCGTGAAGAGGGCCGACGGCGACAGGAACGTCCACTCAAGCGACGTTTCCTTCTTCAGCGCATTCAGGAAGTCACGACCGGCCGAGGCTTCGGCCTTGTACGCGTCCGGGAATTCCGGGGTGTCGACCAGTTGCTTGCCCGGCGCGATGTAGAGACTGCCCGCGCCTCCCACCACCAGCAAACGCTTCACTCCCGCCGCCTTGACGGCGTCGGTGATCTGCGAGGTCGTGGCTTGCAGGAATCGGACGGTGCTGATGACGACATCGCTGCCGCGCAGTGCATCGGCCAGGACCTGGGCATTGCTCACGTCGATATCCTTTGCGACGACGCCGTCGCGTGTAGGAAGCTTTGAAGCCTGGCGGGCGAGGGCAGTGACGGTATGGCCGCGACGCAGCGCTTCGTCGGTCAGGCGGGTGCCCACGTTGCCGGTGGCGCCGATAATGGCGATCTTCATGATGATGGCTCCTTCATAGTAGCGAATGATATGTAATCAATGTGGTTACATATCGAGGTAAAAAAATCAGCGCTTGCGGCGCCGGGCGGCATGTTCGACTTCGCCGAGCATGCTGGCAATCGTGATCTCCTTGAGCGAAGCATCCATCGCGGCTTGCGCACGGTCGGCCACGACCTGCAGCGCACCGGTGATCTCGCGGCCGACCATGCACGCCGGGTTGGGCGCGCTCTGGTGCAGCGTGATCAGCGCCGTGGTTTCGGTGGCGCGGAACACGTCCAGCAGTGTGATGGCCGACGCCGGGCGCGCCAGCATTGCGCCGCCGGTGCTGCCCATTGTCGTGCTCACGAACCCGGCTTCGGTCAGCGCTCCGATCATGCGGCGGATCAGCGCGGGGTTGGTGCCCACGCTGCCGGCAATCATGGACGATGGCACCGGACCCTCGGCCTGTGCAAGCAGCGTGAGGATATGGACGGCGACGGCAAACCGGCTACTGGTGCTCATGGGGAAATCTCAATGTGAAACCATGGTAGTTACAGATCAGCGATGGGTCAACCTTTCCATCAGCGGGGCCGGGCGGTGTAGCAACAGGCTGCGAGGAAGAAATGCTGCATTTTCGGCGATCGAACTTGCAAAGATGGCGAGATAATGCCGGAATCGACACTGAAACTGATACACTCATCCACGGCTCGAACTCAGAAATGAGCCATGGACAAAGCAACGAGGGGAGAGGATTTGAAAGATTCGGCGACGCAAAAACAAAAAACCCGCAACGTGCGTTGCGGGTTTCTCGCTAAATCTTGGTGCCCAGGAGAGGACTCGAACCTCCACAGTGTTGCCACCGCTAGGACCTGAACCTAGTGCGTCTACCAATTCCGCCACCTGGGCAGGTGTCGAAACAACCGAAGCGGCCATTATAGCGACCGCAAAACGATTGTCAAATAGTTTCCAGAAAAATTGAATCAAAACAACTATCCGATCCCGAGCCGGGAAGAAATCCTGGGCGTATTGAGAACTTCGGGGTCGCCCCTTTCGGCAGGCGATATCGCCAAGGCCCTGTCCGTCACGCGCAAGGAGCATGACGGCTTCCAGAAACGTCTGGCCGCAATGGAACGCGACGGGCAGATCGAACTCAATCGCAAGGGCCGCTACGAGCTGGCCCATCAGCCTAACTTCGTGACCGGCCGCGTGCAGGGCCATCGCGATGGCTTTGGCTTCCTGATCCGCGACGACGGCGACGACGATATCTTCCTGCCCGAGCGTGAACTGCAGAAGGCCATGCACAACGACCGCGCGCAGGTGCGCGTGGTGGGCTACGACCGTCGCGGACGTCCGGAAGGCCAGATCGTCGAGATCCTGGACCGGGCCAACCGCTTCGTGATTGGCCGGCTGTTGTCCGAGAATGGTGTGCTCGTGGTGGCGCCAGAGGACAAGCGCATCAGCCAGGACATCCTGATTCCGCCCAAGGCCCAGGGCAAGGCGCGAGTGGGGCAGATCGTCAGCGTCGAACTGACCGAATGGCCGGACCGCTACGTGCAGCCCGTGGGACGTGTGGTGGAAGTGCTTGGCGATATCGACGATCCTGGCATGGAGATCGAGATCGCGGTGCGCAAGTATGGCGTGCCGCATGAGTTTTCGGCGGGTGCGGCCAAGGAAGCGCAGGCGCTGCCCGACGAGGTGCGCCAGGCTGACCTCGATCATCGTATCGACCTGCGTGATGTCTCGCTGGTCACGATCGACGGTGAAGACGCACGGGACTTCGACGATGCGGTCTACTGCGAGCCGGTCAAGATCGGACGTGCGAAGGGTTGGCGCCTGATCGTGGCGATTGCCGACGTTTCGCACTATGTGCGTCCGGGCACGCCGCTGGACGCCGACGCACTGGATCGTGCCACCTCGGTGTACTTTCCGCGCCGCGTGATTCCGATGCTGCCCGAGAAGCTGTCGAACGGGCTGTGCTCGCTGAATCCAGAGGTGGATCGTCTCTGCATGGTCTGCGATGCCGTGATCACGGCCAAGGGCGAGCTCAAGGGCTACCAGTTCTATCCGGCGGTCATGCACTCGAAGGCGCGCCTGACCTATAACGAGGTCTGGTCGATCCTGTCGAACACCAAGGGTCCGGAAGCGCACAAGCGTGCCGATCTCGTGCCGCACCTGCAGAACCTGTACGAACTGTTCCAGGTTTTGCTAAAGGCCCGCCGCGAACGCGGTGCCATCGATTTCGACACCACCGAGACCTATATCGTCTGCAATGCGCAGGGCAAGATCGAGCAGATCCTGCCGCGCACGCGCAACGATGCGCACCGCCTGATCGAAGAGTGCATGCTGACGGCCAACGTCTGCGCAGCCGACTTCCTCGAACGCTTCAAGCATCCGGCGCTATACCGTATCCACGCGGGCCCGAGTGAAGAAAAACTCAAGAATCTGCGGGAATTCCTGAAGACTTCAGGGCTGTCGCTGGGTGGCGGAGACAAGCCGCAGGCATCGGATTACGCCGAGGTGATGGACAAGATCAAGTCCCGTCCCGACGCGCCGATGCTGCAGACCATGCTGCTGCGTTCGATGCAGCAGGCGGTCTACAGTCCGGACAACATTGGCCACTTCGGCTTGGCATATGAAGCCTATGCGCACTTCACGAGTCCGATCCGGCGCTATCCGGACTTGCTCGTGCATCGTTCGATCAAGGCGATTCTTGCGCATACGAAGTACCAACCGGCCTTTGGCCCGGGCACCGAGTTCAATACGCAGATCTCGCCGAAGGCTCGCCGCATGCAGGCCGCCGACGCTGAGAAGCGCGCCGCGAACGCCGCCGCGCGTGCCAAGCGCAACGAAGCCATCTGGGACGAACTCGGCCTGCACTGCTCGGCTAACGAGCGCCGTGCCGACGAGGCATCGCGCGATGTGGAAGCCTGGCTGAAGTGCTACTTCATGCGCGACAAGCTCGGCAGCGACTATGCCGGTACGGTCAGCGCGGTCACATCGTTCGGCATCTTCGTCCAGCTCGACGAGCTGTATGTGGAAGGGCTGGTACACGTGACGGAACTGGGCAGCGATTACTTCCAGTACGACGAGGCGCGCAACGAACTTCGCGGCGAGCGGACTGGCATTCGCTACCGTTTGACGGATCGGGTGCGCGTGCAGGTGTCGCGCGTGGACCTCGATGCGCGCAAGATCGACTTCCGCCTGGTGCAGGAGCCATCGGCCAAGACATTGCGTGGCCGTGCCGGTGTCTCGGAGCCGCCGCGCGTGCCCGCGGCGCATGCCGTGCCGGCGCGCAAGAAGGGGCGTCAGCTGGCGGCCTTGTTGGGCGGTACTTCCAAGCCGGAAGAGTCGTTCGACGAAACGCTCGACCGAGTGATCGAAGAGCAGCCTGTGTTTGAAGCCGTGATCACGCCGCTGAAGCCGCGCGATGCGCATGTCGGTCATACATCTCACGGACGCGCACCGGCGAAGGCGCCGGCCGGCAAACCTGCCAAGCGGGCAGCCAAGCCGAAGCCCGGCCATTTGAAGACCGCCCGCAAGGCGACTGCCAAGCATCCGGCCAAGACGGCCAGCAAGACCAGCCGCACACCGCGCAAGCGGTGACATGGCGGGCGACCACTCCGGTCGCCCAAAAGCCAGTTTGAGTGAGGCCATGGCGAGTACAATGCGCGCCATGGCTAAACACAAACTCCTGATCGGCTTTCATGCCGTGCAAGCACGCCTGCGCCAGAGCGCGCAGAGTGTGTCCGACATCTATATCGAAGCGAACCGCAAGGACCGACGCATGCAGGACTTCATCCGCCTGGCGGAGAGTCTTAACGTCACGCTTCATCCCGTTGATAGCGACCGCCTGCGTGGCATGGCTGGTACCGATCGCCACCAGGGCGTGGTGGCGCGTGCCGAAGATGTGTCGCTCGCACTCAACCTCGACGAACTGCTCGATGGCATCGAAGGCACGCCGCTGCTGCTGATTCTCGATGGTGTGACTGATCCGCATAACCTGGGCGCATGTCTGCGCGTGGCCGATGGTGCCGGTGCCCATGCCGTGATCGCGCCGAAGGATCGTAGCGTTGGTTTGAACGCGACCGTCGCCAAGGTGGCTAGCGGTGCCGCGGAAACCGTGCCCTACATCACTGTAACGAACCTGGCGCGCACGCTGCGCGAATTGCAGGAACGCGGCATTTGGGTGATCGGGACGGCCGATGGCACGGAGAAGTCGCTGTACGACGTGGATTTCAAGGGTCCGACGGCCATCGTGATGGGTGCGGAGGGCGAAGGTATGCGCCGCCTGACGCGCGAAACCTGCGACGACCTGGTATCGCTCCCGATGGCGGGTGGCGTGGAAAGCCTGAACGTCTCGGTGGCCAGCGGCGTGTGCCTGTACGAAGCCGTTCGCCAGCGTCGCCTGCCACGCTGACATGATCGTCGACGCCGCCCTGCTGGCGCAGGCTCGCGCGTGGATTGCCGACGCGCGGAACATCTTCGTCCTGACCGGCGCAGGTATCTCCGCCGAGTCAGGTGTTCCCACGTTTCGCGATGCCCTGACCGGACTCTGGGCGCGCTTCGATCCCGAGGAACTGGCGACCGAGGAAGCCTACCGGCGCCAGCCTGCGCTGGTCTGGCAGTGGTATCAACATCGCCGCGAACTGGTATCGGCCGCAAAGCCGAACCCGGCGCACTATGCGCTGGCGGCGCTCGCCGGTGACAAATCGAAATCGATCACGCTCGTCACGCAGAACATCGACGGCTTGCATCAGCAGGCCGGCAGCGAACACGTCGTGGAACTCCACGGCAATCTCTTCGCCAACAAATGGCTCGATACCTGTGGCCGCTGCGATACGGTGCCTCCGATCCCGGGTGACCCGCCACACTGCGCGCTGTGTGGCGCGATGATGCGTCCTGGTGTGGTCTGGTTCGGCGAGGATTTGCCGCGCGTCGCCCGCTTCCGTGCCGATCATGCGGCGCAAAACTGCGACCTCTGTCTGGTGGTGGGAACGTCGGGGCTGGTGTATCCGGCGGCAGCACTCCCGGGGCTGGCCCGTGAGCATGGTGCCAAGGTGATTGTGGTCAACCCGCAGCCTTCCGCGCTGGATGAGACGGCAGATGTGGTCTTGGCAGCGGCGGCAGGGGAGTGTTTGCCGGCGTTGTGGTCTTAGTTATTTGACCTGGCCTCTCTGCTTTCTCCCCTCTCCCGCGCGCGGTGTACAGACCGGAGACATGGGTAAC
>NZ_JBDKXK010000065.1:0-64540 GCF_039710735.1 Cupriavidus sp. DL-D2
AACGACATGTTATGCCCTACACACAAAATTCCTGACAGGCCCACCGCATGCCCTCTCCCCCAACCCCTCTCCCACTACATGGGAGAGGGGAGCAAACCGGCAGGGCGGGCAAGGCCCCCCAAATAGACAGCCACCGCCAACCCCCGTATCCTGATCGCCTTCACAAATTCACCCGCCCCAGCCATGCAGACGTCCAGCATTCCAGCCACGATCGTTACGGGCGTTCGCTGACCCATGCATCTGCTGTCCACCCGGCCAGGCGGCTTCGTCGAGGACGATTCGATCGTCTTGCGCATCGAGCAGACGCCGGGCGATATCGTCGTCCTGAGTGCCGCTGACACCACGCTGTCGCTGCTGGCTGCTGCCGTGCCGCAACTCGGCGCAGACTATCCGAGTGTGCGACTGGCCAACCAGATGTACCTGCGCCAGCCGGCCTCGCTCGATCTCTATATCGACGAAGTTCTGCAGCATGCGCGTGTAGTGGTGGTGGATCACCTCGGCGGCGAGAGCGACTGGGCCTACGGGCTGGAACGCCTGCCGGAACTCGCTCGCGCCCGTGGGCAACTGCTGGTGATGTTCTCGGGCGATCTTGCCGAGGACGATAACCTCGCGCGGCGTGGCAATGCCCCGGCGGAACTCTCGCATCAGCTCTGGCGCTATTTGCGCGAAGGTGGCCCTGGCAACGCGGAACAGTTCTTCCGCCACCTCGCCGGTCATGCCTATCCAGAACAGTTCACCGCACCCGCGCTACCCCCGCAAGTCCTGCCGCAAGCCGCGCTCTATCACCGCGACCATGGCGTGGCGACCGTGCAGGACTGGCAGCACGAATGGTCTGCACGCGGACTCGATGGTGCGCCGGTCGTGGCACTGCTGTTTTATCGCTCGCATCTGCAAGCCGGTAACACCGCCGTGTTCGATGCCGTGGCTGAGGCGTTGCTCGATGCTGGCCTCTGTCCGCTGCCGCTGGCCGTCAGTTCGCTGAAAGAGCCGCTGTGCCGCGAGGTGCTCCAGCGCCTGTGCGACGAACATTCGGTAGCGCTCGTCCTCAACACCACGGCCTTCGCCACGGCCTCGCTCGACAATGCGAGCGATAGCGATGTACCGCTCGCCAACGATGCTCCGGTGCTGCAGGTCATCCTGAGCGGCGGCAATCGCGAGGACTGGCTGGCCGATAGCCAGGGCCTAGGCACGCGCGATGTGGCGATGCATGTGGCGCTGCCCGAGGTCGATGGCCGCATCATCACGCGCGCCATCAGCTTCAAGGGGCTGGCGTGGCGCTGCCCGCATACACAGGTCGATGTCGTGCGCTATCAGCCCGATGCGGAGCGCGTGCGATTCGTGGTGGAGCTTGCGCATCGCTGGTGTCGCTTGCGCACGTTGCAGAACGATGAAAAGCGCGTGGCGCTGATCCTCGCCAACTATCCCGCCAGCGAAGGGCGCATCGGCAACGGGGTAGGGCTCGATACGCCGGCGTCGGTCGTGCGCATCCTGCAAACGCTCGATGCCGAAGGCTACACACTGGGTCCGCTTCCCGCCGATGGCGACGCATTGATGCGCGGCCTCACCCGTGGCGTCACCAACGATCTCGATCAGCATGCATGGCGGCCCGCGTTCCAGAGCCTGTCGATGGAGGACTATCGCGCATGGCTGGCCGAATTGCCCGAGGCCAATCGCGACGCCATCGCCGCGCGCTGGGGCGCGCCTGAAGCAGACCCCATGATGCGCGACGGTCGCTTCATGATCGCGGGCGTGCGCACGGGCAACGTCTTCGTCGGCATCCAGCCCGCGCGTGCGTATGGCGTGGACGATTACGCGAGCTATCACGATGCGGAACTCGTGCCGCCGCATGGCTACCTCGCGTTCTACTTCTGGCTGCGCCGCGTGTTCGCCATCGATGCGGTGGTACATGTAGGCAAGCACGGCAATCTCGAATGGCTGCCGGGCAAGAGCGTGGCGCTGTCCGACAGTTGCTGGCCCGATGCGATCCTTGGACCCACGCCGCATCTCTATCCGTTCATCGTCAATGACCCCGGCGAGGGCGCGCAGGCCAAGCGCCGTGCGCAGGCCGTGATCATCGATCACCTGATGCCGCCGCTGACGCGCGCCGAAAACTACGGTCCGCTGCAAGATCTGGAACGTCAGGTTGACGAGTACTACGAAGCACTGAGCATAGATCCGCGTCGCGCGAAACTGCTGCGTCGCGAGATCCTGCAATCCATCGTCAGCCAGCAACTGCACCGCGAGCTGGGCCTCGATGTCCCGGCCAGCAACGATGACGAAGACGCGCTGCTCAATCGCACCGACGCGTGGCTCTGCGAACTCAAGGAGTCGCAGATTCGCGATGGGCTGCACGTATTCGGCCAATCGCCAGAAGGACGGCAGCGTCGTGACACGCTGGCGGCATTGGCACGCTTCCCGGCAGGCGATGGTGCCGACGGCCGCGCGAGCCTGCTGACGGCGCTGGCTGCAGACCTGTCGCTCGGTTTCGATCCGCTCGATGCAGACTGGGCCGCACCGTGGACCGGTCTGCGTCCGGAAGTGCTGTCGAATATCGACGCGGGCCCATGGCGCCATCATGGCGATACACGCGAGCGTCTTGAACTGCTGGCGCTGCATATGCTCGATGAAGACATCAGCACCGTGACAACGTCGATGCCGCAGACATCCGCCGTCGTCGCGCGATTGCGCAGCGATGTTGCGCCACGTCTCGACGCATGCGGCACGCAGGAACTCGCGCAACTCGCCAACGGACTGGAAGGCCGGTTTGTGCCACCGGGACCCAGCGGCGCACCTTCGCGCGGACGTCCCGATGTGCTGCCCACAGGCCGCAACTTCTACTCGGTCGATACGCGTGCCGTGCCCACGCGTACGGCATGGACGCTCGGGCTGCGCTCGGCCAGCCAGTTGATCGAACGGCATCTGCAGGAGCACGGCGAATATCCGCGCGCCGTGGGGCTGTCGGTCTGGGGTACGGCGACGATGCGCACGGGCGGCGACGACATCGCGCAGGCCATGGCGCTGCTCGGCGTGCGGCCGAAGTGGGCACATGGCAGCCATCGCGTGGTCGATTTCGAGATCCTGCCGATGACCGTGTTCGACCGTCCGCGCGTGGATGTGACGCTGCGCGTCTCGGGCTTTTTCCGCGATGCCTTCGCCAATCTTGTGTCGCTGTTCGATGCCGCCGTGCGTGCCGTGGCCGCGCTCGATGAACCCGAAGACGTCAATCCGATCCGCGCACGCGTGCTGGCCGAACAGCAGGCGCTGATGGCGCAGGGTGTCTCGTCCGATGCCGCAAAGGATCGCGCAAGCTGGCGCGTGTTCGGCGCGCGGCCTGGGGACTATGGCACGGGCCTGCAGGCGCTGATCGATGGTCGCCGCTGGCAGACCGATGCGGACCTCGCCGATGCTTACCTGCACGCGGGCGGCTTCGCCTACGGGCAGCGGCTCGATGGCGTGGCGGCGCACGAAACCTTCGCGTCGCGGCTGGCCGGCATCGACGCCGTGGTGCAGAACCAGGACAACCGCGAGCACGACATCCTCGACGCCAACGACTACTACCAGTTCCAGGGTGGTATGGTCGCGGCGGTGCGCCATCTCGGCGGCGCGCAGCCGGCGATCTATCACGGCGATCACGCCAATCCTGCCGCGCCGCGCGTGCGCACCTTGAACGAAGAAATCGCGCGCGTGATCCGCACACGCGTGGTGAATCCGAAATGGATAGACGGCGTGCGTCGGCATGGTTACAAGGGTGCGTTCGAGATGGCCGCAACCGTGGATTACCTGTTCGGCTACGACGCCACCGCGCGCGTGGTGGGCGATCACCAGTACGCGCTCGTGGCCGATGCTTATGTGCACGACGCTACCAATCGCGACTTCCTCGCCCAGCACAATCCGCGCGCACTGCAAGGCATCTGCGAACGCCTGCTGGAAGCGATGGACCGTGGCCTCTGGCAGGAACCGGGCGACCAGCGGGATCGCATCGAACACCATCTACTCGACAACGAACAGCGTCTGGAAGGACAGCCATGACAAGCCAGGCCCTGCGCCCGATTTTTCCGTTCAGTGCCCTGGTCGGGCAGGACGCGCTGCAACAGGCGCTGCTGCTGGCGGCCATCGATCCCGGCATCGGCGGCGTGCTGGTGACTGGCCCGCGTGGCACCGCCAAATCCACGGCGGCGCGTGCGCTGGCCGGACTACTGCCGCACGGCCACTTCGTGACGCTGCCGCTCGGTGCCAGCGAGGAACAACTGACGGGCACGCTCGATCTGTCGCACGTATTGCAGCAGGGCGAGGTGCGCTTCCAGCCGGGGCTGCTGGCACGCGCGCACGATGGCGTGCTCTACGTCGACGAAGTGAACCTGCTGCCCGATCCGCTGGTCGACCAGTTGCTCGACGCCGCATCCAGCGGCGTGAACGTGGTAGAGCGTGACGGGGTATCGCACGAGCATCCTGCGCGCTTCGTGCTGGTGGGCACGATGAATCCGGAAGAGGGCGAGCTGCGGCCGCAGTTGCTCGATCGCTTCGGCTTGGCGCTGTCGCTGGGCAACTACGCGGACCCCGCCGCGCGTCAGGCCATCGTGCGTGCGCGGCTGGCGTTCGATGCGGACCCGGAAGCGTTCTGCGCCGCCGTGGCGCCGCGCCAGCGTGAACTGGCGACGCGTGTGGTCAGTGCGCGTGCATCGCTCGACGCGTTGACGTTCAGTGATGCCGTGCACGATCGCGTCAGTGCGCTCTGTCTGGCCGCTGCCGTGGATGGCGTGCGTGCTGACCTCGTCATGCTACGCGCCGCGCGTGCGCTGGCTGCGTGGCAGGGCGCCAGCGCCATCGACGCAGGACATGTCGATGCCGTGGCCGAACTGGTGCTCCATCATCGCCGTCATGCCGGCTCGCCAGCGACACAGCCTGCGCAGGACAACGCGCAGGCCGCACCGCCGCCATCGTCCCAATCGCCATCGTCAACAGACCCGTGGGGTGCACTGCCGCCGCCCCAGCCAAGTGCGATTGCCGATGTGAAACCGCTGAAGCCATTCGCCGGAGACCGCACCGCAAAAAAAGCCTGAGCCACCGGGCGCCCGGACCCGAGCGGTCCGGTGGCAATCGGTGGCAGGCGGCGCGTCCGGTATCGGCACGGCAAGCCACGCATGGTGCGGCACCGGGCGTGCGTGTGCATTGGCCGCGCACGCTGGCCGCGCGCCGCAACGCCGTGCTGACGCCCGCGCACTTGCGCTACCGTCGCACGGACCCGCGTGCGGGTGTGCTGCATTGCGTGGTGCTCGATTGTTCCGGTTCGATGGTCCATGGCGAACCCATGGCGCTGGCCAAAGGCGTGCTGGTGCGATTGCTGGAACGTGCCTATCAGTCGCGCGCCGATGTGGCGCTGGTCTGCTTTGCCGCAGGGCACGCCGAGGTGCGGCTGGCGCCGTCACGCGCGCAGCGCTGGAATGAAGACTGGATTCGGCCGATCAGTGGGGGAGGGGGCACGCCACTGACGCTGGGCCTTGTCCGCGCCGATCAGTTGCTGGCGCGCCAGGCCCGGGAGCGTCCCGCGCAGCAGCGCTGGCTATGGCTGCTGACCGATGGACGCAGCGCGGAGACACCGCCGCGTCCCGCATGGGCCGATCACGTCATGGTCGTGGATGTCGAGCGCAACGCCGTACCGCTGGGCCGCTGCCTGCAACTGGCGAGCGCGTGGGATGCGGACTACCGCACCGCCGAGGCGCTCGCCTGATGCATCCATCGCATCAATCGAGGCTGATGTTGTTGGCGCGGATGACCTTGCCCCAGCTCTCACGGTCGGCGCTGACGTAGCGGTCGATCTCGGCCTGCGAACGGGGCTGCTGCACGATCAGTCCAAGCGCGTTGAACGTATTGCGGAACGCCGTCTCGGTCAGCACGCGCGATGCGGCAGCCTGCAGTTTCGCGATGGCTTCCGGCGGCGTCTGGGCCGGTACGGACAGCCCGAACCACGTGGCGGCATGGAAGTTCGGATAGCCGCTCTCCGCCATGGTCGGCACGTTGGGCAGCACTTCCAGACGCGAGCGCGCCGTCACTGCCAGCGCCTTGAGTTTGCCGGCCTTGATATGGGGCAGCGAGGTGCTGACCACATCGACCATCATCTGCGTATCGTTGGCCAGCAGCGCCGACAACGCCGGCGCGCTGCCGTTGTACGGCACGTGTGTCATCTCCATGCCAAGCTCGCTCTTGAGCATCTCCGAGGCCAGTTGCAGCGGATTGCCGAGTCCTACCGAGGAATAGTTGAGCTTGCCGCCCGCCGCCTTGGCGTAGGCGGCAAAGTCCTTGATCGTGTTGGCTGGCACCTGATTGTTGGTGACCACGACGAGCGGCACTTCGATGCCCACCAGGATGACCTTGAAGTCCTTCGGGTCGTAGCCGGTCTTCTTGTAGAGCATCGGGTTCAGCACCATGCTCGCGCTGCTGCCCATCAGGATGGTGTACCCATCGGCCTGCGCACGCGCCACGCTTTGCGTGCCGACCATCGTATTGGCGCCGGGGCGGTTTTCCACCACCACGGGCTGCTTCAGCTCGCGCGCCATGCCCTCGGCCATTGCACGGCCGAACTGGTCGGTCGAGCCGCCCGGCGTGTACGGCACCACAAGCTTGATCGGACGATCGGGATACGCGGCAAAGGCCGATGAAGCGAAGGTTGCGAGGCCGAGCGTTGCGGCGGCGATGAGTGCGGTCCTGCGTTGCATGTTGTCTCCTGTCTTTCTTGTGCGTTGTTGTTTGATCGATGACTCAGACGCGACGCTGGCGTCCCGCCCAGTGCTGGTCGCGCAGCCGGCGCTTGGCGAGCTTGCCGGTCTCGTCGCGCGGCAGTTGCGCAACGATCTCGATCGTGCGCGGCACCTTGAAGCCCGAGAGCCGTCCGCGCAGCCATTCGACGACGGCTTCCGGTTCCAGCGTGGTGTCTGCCACCGGCTGCACCACGCCGTGCAGTCGCTCGCCATATTCGTCGTCGGGCACGCCGAAGACCACGCAATCTGCCACGCCTGGGTAGCGCACCAGTTCGTGCTCGATCTCGGCCGGATAGATGTTCACGCCGCCGGAGATCACCATGTCCGACGCGCGGTCGCAGATGAACAGGTAGCCGTCCGCGTCGAGATAGCCCATGTCACCGAGCGTGACGCGGCCGTCGATATCGATGGCCTGCCGTGCGGCATCGTTGTTCAGGTACGTGAAATCGGGATACGCAGGCTGTCGGACGTAGATCAGGCCCACTTCGCCGGCGGCGCAAGGGCGGCCAGCCTCGTCGATGATGCGAATGCTGCCTTCGTCCACGGCACGCCCGGCCGTACCGGGCCGCGTAGCGGCGTCATGCGGCGTGGCCACCGTAATCATGCCGGCCTCGCTCGATGCATAGGTTTCGTGGATGACCGGGCCGAACCAGTCGAGCATCGCGCGCTTGACCTCGGGCGAGCAGGGCGATCCGGTGGATGCGACAAACCGGATCGACGACAGGTCGTAGCGCGCACGCACCTCGGGCGCCAGCTTGAGCAGCCGCACGTACATGATCGGGACGAGGTAGAGCACGTCGATACGATGCTTCTCCACGAGCGCCAGCACCTGCTCGGCATCGAAGCGCGGGGCGAGCACCAGCCGCTCGGCCATCTGCAGCGCGTTCTGCACGAACACGCTCGGCGCGCTGTGATACAGCGGGGCCGACATCAGCGCGCGGCATCCGGGAACGATGCCGATGGCCTGGCTGACCAGCGAGCGCAGCCGCGTCTGCTGATCGTCCAGTTGGTCGAGCGGAACCGGCTGGCGCAGCACGCCCTTGGGCCGCCCCGTGGTGCCGGAGGTATAGGCCAGATGGCCGCGCGGTGCCACGCGCGGGCCGTCGTACGGTGCCTGCGCAGCGAGCCAGGGTTCGTATTCGATGGCATCGTCATTGATACCGTCGACGGTCAGCACGACTACACCGGCAGGCACCACGGCCAGCACGGCGGGCAGCAGGTCTGCCTGGGTGATCAGCACGCGCGCGTTGCTGTCTTCCAGCAGATAGCGCACTTCCTCCGCCGTGAAGTGCCAGTTGATCGGGCAGTAATAGGTGCCGGCCGTGCGGCACGCAAACACCACATCGGCGAACACCGGATGGTTGCGCAGCAGCACCGCCACCACGTCACCCGACTCCAGCCCAAGCCGCCTGAGACCGCCCGCCAGCCGGTTGCCGCGATCCACGACCTCCGCGCCGGGGCGATGCAACGATTCGAACCAGAGGTCTGCAGGCATACGGTGTCTCCCAGTTATTCGACATCTTTATCCAGTGGCACAACACTGTAGCCACGCTCTTCATCATCGACAATCCTGTCTTGCCGCAGCACAATGTTGCGTAATACTTGACATTGCTTTTCAGAACATTCGCATGGACCTCAATCTCGTTCAGGCATTCGTGGATATCGTGGAGTCGGGCAACCTGGCCGAGGCAGGGCGCCGACGCGGCGTGACGCGGTCGCAGATCAGCCGGCAACTCGGGCAACTGGAGGAGCAGGCGGGGACCATGCTGCTGCGCCGAACCACGCGTCGGCTGGAAATGACAGATGCGGGGCAGTCGCTCTACGAACATGGCTTGCGCATCCTGCAGGAGATCGCAGCCGCGCAGGCGGAGATCGACAGCCTGGGCAAGACGCTGCGCGGCCATGTGCGCATCAGCGTGCCAACCGGACTGGGCGATGCATTCATCGCGCCGATGCTGCTGCGTTTTGCCGAACTGCACCCCGGTATCTCGCTGCGCGTGTTCTTTGCGAACCGCGTCACTGACCTGATTGCTGCGGAGATCGACGTGGCGCTGAAGGTGACGTCGCTGCCACCACTCGATACCGTGGCGCGCGACGTCTGCGCGATCCGCTGGCAGCTCTGCGCCTCACCCGATTACCTGAAGCGCGTCGCGCCACTGAGGAAGCCATCGGACCTGACCGAATGCCGCTTCCTGTGCCCGCCCTATACGTCGCGCCGCTTCCTGCTGACGCTGGGTCGCGACACCGACTGCGGCCCGGAACGGCAAGACGTGGAAATCACCCCGTACCTGCAGTCCGAACACTTCCCATTCCTGATGAACGCCGTACGACAAGGGCACGGCGTCAGCCTGCTACCGCTCTACATGGGCTGGGACGATGTGCGACGCGGCACGCTCGTTCCCGTGCTGCCCGACTGGACACCGGAAGGACTGGGCAACCGCCTCTACATCATCACGACGCCCAATCCCCATCTGTCGATGGCGACGCGGGCGTTGATTGCGTTTCTGCGTGACGAGGTGTCGGGGTTGCCGGTGTTTGTGGGGGAGTAGGGGGCTAGAGGACGAGAACTTTTCCGAGAGTTGTCAGATTGGCGGCTTCCGGTAGCAGCCCCCACCTCCGTCTCTCACGCAGGACACCACCTTCATGGGCGCACGATCACTTGTGGGCTGATCACGATGGCCGGCTCAGGCGCCGGGTACACGGGAGCGGGAGCATAGTACGCACCGCGGTCCTTGCACTTTCGTTCTTCCTTGTACTCGCCATTGCCTTTCCATTTGCGTTCCACTTTGCACGGACCGTCCCAATATTCCTCCTTGTATTCGCCGCCTTTTCGCTTGCCATGACCATGGCCAGACTCGTCCTTCCATGGGTCGGCATGGGCGGTGATCGCCAAGATCGAGAGGACCGCGACGGCTGCGGCAGAAAGGAGGGTGCGTGGCATTGTGGCTATCTCAAAAATCGATTGTCGACTTCTACTCGTCAGATTCTATTCACTACTCACCTGCCGACGATGTGTGCAAGATGTAAGCGGGGTAACTTTCGCGTTGGGAAAGGCTATAAGTGCTTGCGTCTTCCTTATTTGGTGGTGATTCATCGAGAGCGAGGCGCAGACCCGGCCGGGATGGCCCCCCAACGGTGTTCCGCATGACCGCAGTCTGAGTGGCCTCCACCGGGCCACAACGCCCCTAAAGTTTCCCGGCCCTCCAACCGTTAGCCCATCGATAGCCCCGGACAACGCGGGGCAGGAACGAGGAGCGGAAGGCATCATGGCTTGGGACAACTTGAGTATGCGCACCCGCATGGGCGCGGCTTTCGGGGTGATCGTGGTGCTGGTGGGCGTCATGGCCACGCTGGCGCTGGGGCAGATCAACGATGCTGGCACGCGGGGCTGGATCTGGGGCATTGGCGCAGCGGTGCCGGTGCTGAGCCTGATTTTCTGGGTGCGGCTGGTGGGCGCGATCGAGGCGCCGCTCAAGGAGGCCGAGTTCATCGCCGAGACCGTGGCGGCTGGCGACCTGAGCAAGGATTTCGACACCGACCGGGGCGGCGACTTCGGCCGGCTGCTGGGCGGGCTGGGCGAGATGGAAGACATGCTGACCGAACTGGTCACGCGCATCAAGTCCGCCAGCGATGCGATTTCGTCCGCGTCGCAGCAGATTGCCGTGGGTAACACCGATCTCTCGCAACGCACCGAGGAACAGGCGGCCACATTGCAGGAAACCGCGTCGAGCATGGGCGAACTGACCGCGATGGTCAGGCAGAACACCGAGCGCGCACGCACGGCCAATGGGCTGGCGGATGCCGCGTCGGGTATCGCCGAGCGGGGCGGCACCATCGTCAGCGATGTGGTGCAGACCATGGACGCCATCAGCGTCAGTTCGCGCAAGGTCACCGACATCATCGCCGTGATCGAAGGCATCGCATTCCAGACCAATATTCTGGCGCTCAACGCCGCCGTGGAAGCGGCACGGGCGGGCGAGCAGGGGCGCGGCTTTGCCGTGGTAGCGGGCGAGGTGCGCACGCTGGCCCAGCGCAGCGCCGCGGCCGCCAAGGAAATCAACGTACTGATCAGCGACTCCGCGCAGCAGGTGGAAAGCGGCACGGCGCTGGTGGGACGAGCCGGGCAGACGATGGACGAGATCGTGCAGGCCGTGCGTCGCGTGACGCAGATCCTGGGCGAGATCGCTTCGGCGTCGGAACATCAGAGTGATGGCATCGAGCAGGTCAACGTGGCCGTGACGCAGATGGACGACGTGACGCAGCAGAACGCCGCACTGGTGGAGGAAGCCGCCGCCGCGTCGGCCGCGCTGGCCGACCAAGCCCAGGAACTCCAGCGGGTGGTGGGCGAGTTCAAGCTGTAAGGGTGGCTGTAAAGCCGAGCTTCACATTTACAGCTTGCCGCTCGAGAGATAGCGGGTCACCGGCGCCCAGAACGTCTTCATGAAAGCGGGCTCGATGGCCGCGTTGTGCGGCAACTGCTCGAACACCACCAGCCGGCTCGGGCCCGGAATCGCCCGGGCCATGTGCTGCATGTGGCGAAACGGAATGGTGGCGTCGAGCCGGCTGTGTACCAGCATCACCGGCAGCTTCACCTTGCGCACCCGGGCGATGTTGTTCCACGGATCGGGTAGCGCCCAGGCGATCCAGCGCGATACCAGCCCCGTGGCCACGGCAGCGGCGCGCGCCGACGAGAACCCGGCGCCCACGACCACGCCGTCCGGCTGTGGCTGCAGCGATGCCACGACATCCAGCAGCACCCCGCTGCCCAGCGAATACCCCATCACGTAGTGCCGACTGGCACCCGACGCCGCCTCGCGAAACTGCAGGTAGGCGGCAAGAGCGTCCTCGCGCAGTCGCCGTACGCTGGGCGTGCCGGTACTGCTGCCATAGCCGCTGTAATCGAATACGAATGAACTGATCCCGCCCGCATGGAGTAACGCCTGCACCGGCGCCCAGTCGGCCAGGCTTTCTTCATCACCATGAAAGACGGCCAGCGCCGGGGCGCCCGGCTGCGCAGCCGGCACCCACGACGCTTGCAGGGTCCTGTCGCCGCTGTGGAACGTGAACTGTCGGGAGACCACGCCGAGATCATCGGGTGTCAGCGTGCCAATGGGGCTGGGCATGAACGCCTCGCGTTCCACGGCGCGGTACAGCAGCAGTCGGCCGAAGGATGCGGCAGCCGCCAGTCCCGCCAGCCCGAATGCGCCTGCCACCCAGCGCCAGCCGGAGCGCTGCACGTCGGAGGGATCGAGCGAGGAGGGCATGGCGCGACGGTAGGCGGGGTCCGTATGTGATAACCGTAGCACTCGCCTGCGTAAAAGAAAGTTTGTGCTGGAGGTCGAACAAGCGAAAATTGGCGGAAAGGCTATGGAAAGCTTAGAAAAATCAACGGGTTACCGATGAAATAGGCAAACTCAATCCTCCCCATAGAAATCTTTTCTCGTAGTTCTACGAAATTCTCCTTGATTGTCTATCTATAGGTAGATAGTATTCACGCCATGGACAGCGACGCAGCGCTCCGGACCGAGACAGAAACGGTACGGAACCGAAGCAGAAAGGTCCACGCAACACCAGGCAGTGAAACCGGAGGCGGTCTTTTTTTTAGCCCTGGTCCTCTATCTAGCAGTAGATAGCAACGAGGACCAAAAGAAAGACCGCTCGATCTGCAGCACAGACCCGCCGCCCGATCCGCCCAATCCAGGATCGCCCGGCCCGCAAGGAGAGCATCATGAACGCCAAGACCATCATCACCGCCGCCGCCCTCGCCGCCGCTTTCGTTACGGGCGCTGCCCAGGCCGCACAACCCCGTGGCGAAGCCTACGGTTACAGCTACCGCGTCAACGATCAACGCAACGCCTTCACTGACGGTGCTCGCATCGGTAACCGCGACGCCTTCACGGACGGTGCCCGTATCGGAAACCGCGATGCTTTCACCGATGGTGCCCGCATCAGCAACCGCGACGGTCTGGTTGCCAGCTTGTCCAGCCGTGACGTGTACACCGATGGCGCCCGTGGCAATGCTCCGCGCAACCCGTTCGTGGACGGTGCCCGCGTCACCAACCGCGATGGCCTCGTAGCCAGCCTGTCGACCCGTGACGTGTACACCGAAGGCGCCCGTGGCAATGCTCCGCGCAACCCGTTCGATGACGGTGCCCGCGTCACCAACCGCGATGGCCTCGTAGCCAGCCTGTCGAACCGTGACGTGTACACCGAAGGCGCCCGTGGCAATGAACCGCGCAACCCGTTCGTTGACGGTGCCCGCGTCACCAACCGCGATGGCCTCGTAGCCAGCCTGTCGAACCGCGATGTGTACACCGAAGGCGCCCGTGGCAATGCTCCGCGCAACCCGTTCGTTGACGGTGCCCGCGTCACCAACCGCGATGGCCTCGTAGCCAGCCTGTCGAACCGCGATGTGTACACCGAAGGCGCCCGTGGCAATGCTCCGCGCAACCCGTTCGTCGATGGTGCGCGCGTCAGCAACCGCGATGGCCTGGTTGCCAGCCTCTCGAACCGCGACGTGTACACCGAAGGTGCCCGCATCAGCAACCGCGATGGCTTCAGCGACGGTGCCCGCTCGATCGACGTCTTCACCGACGGCGCACTGGTCTGAGGTACGGCCAAGGTTTCAAACGTCGTCATGATCTGACGATGACTCCGGCACAGACGGGCGTCCCAAAAGGGCGCACGTCTGTTTTTTTTGAGGCAGCACTAAGATGAAAACGTGGATCGGGCAGGATGCCCTAGTTCTGGGCGGCTGGCTGGCGCTGTGCGCCGTGAGTGGTGCAGCCATCACGCTGGCGGTGCAGGGTGTGCTGTGATCGGCGCCGGCATTGACTCCGGGAAATTCCCGGTTGAGTATCTATCTTCGTGTAGATAAAGTACCCACCATGAAAACGCAACCCGTCCGCGAGCAACTGCTCGAACACACACTGGTCCTGATCCGCAGCCGCGGCTTCAACGGCTTCAGTTATCGCGACTTGGCCGAACTCGTGGGGGTGAAGACCTCCAGCATCCACTATTACTTCCCTTCCAAGGACGACCTGGTCCTGGAGGCGGTGCAGGAATACAGCCGCAGGATCTCGGCGCGGCTGGCGGGCATCGACCAGAGCCTGCCCGTGCTGGAGCAGGCGCGCCAGTATCTGGATCCGCTGCGGCAGACCTGCGGCTCGGGCCAGATCTGCCTGGCCGGCATGCTGTCCACCGAAATCCTGAGCCTGCCGGAATCGGTGCATCACGTGCTCAAGGAGTTCTATCACATCAACGAGGCATGGCTGGCCCGACTGCTGGAGCGCGGCCAGAAGGAGCGCGAGACGCCGTACCCGGTGCCGCCCGCCATGCTGGCACAGGTGATCTACGGCTCGCTGCAGAGCGGCCTGATCGCAGCGCGGCTGTTCGGTACGCAAGAGCGTCTGGAAGCGGCAGCCGAGACGCTGCTTGGCGCCCTGTGCAACCACCGCGCGAAGGCGTTGCTGGAATCGCAGTCGCCAGTCACCTGCGGTTCGCTGTAAGTCACTCAGCCATACGCAGGAAGCAACCGCCGGACGGCCTCGGGTCTCCGGCGGTTTTTTATTGGCGTGGCAGGAACGCGCGGACGGTCTCGCAGAGCCATGCCGGATCGTCGTGCGGCAAATCGTGGCCGGTCCACGGATGCCGGGCGAACCGGACGTGCGGGGCCTGCCATGCCGCTGCCAATCGCGCCGAGCATCGCGGATCGACCAGCCGGTCCACGTCGGAAGCGACGATGAGCGTGGGGCAGGGCGGCGGCACGTCCTGCGCGCGGAAGCGCGCCGCCGCCAGTAGCTGGCGCCATGCGGCATCGCGTGTGACGGGGGCGCTTTCTCCAATCTCGACCCAGCGGGCAAGGTCGGCATCGCGCGTATCCAGCCGCTCGCAGGTCAGCCGGTGGATCGTGCGCTCGCACCGGACCCGGTCGTGCCAGTGACGTGCCATGCCGAGGATCGCAGCCCAGTTCTGTGGCCGCAGCCGCTGCGTGGGACGGCTGAACGGCCGCATGCTGGTATTGATCAGCACCAGGCTGGCGAGGTCTTCCGGGTGCGTTTGTGCCCAGTCCGTGGCGACCATCGCGCCCAGTGACATGGCCAGGATATGCCATGGCCCGCTTGTGCCGGAGGCGTGTGCCGCATCGCGTATCGCTTGGGCCATGCCGCGCACCGTGCCGGGCACCGGTTGCTGGCGGGCATCGCCATTGCCGGGCAGGTCGATCAGCAGCGGCTGGCCAAGCCCGTGCTGCACCCATCGTGCGGGCAGGTCACCCCAGTGACGCGATTCGCGGGTCAGGCCGCGCAGGAATATCCAACGTCCCATGGTGGATCGAAGGCGCTACGGTGCGGGCCTGCCGCGCCAGTGCGCGCGCGCCTGCGCCAGCAGTTGATTGCGATGGTCGCCGTGTGGCAGCCAGCGCTCGGGCGCCACGGCCACCCGGCCCAGAAAGTCGAACAGGCTCACATGGCGCCGTAGCACGCGCGCCGTGCGGTGCGCCTTGATCGGATTGAAGATGCCCGCCCGTGAAAACAGTTGCCGGGGATTCTTCTTGATCCAGAGCCACGAGCCCAGTTCCAGCGTCATCGGCAGGAACAGGCCACCGGGCGGCGTGCGGTCGTAGGCGTAGTCCCAGAGGTCGCCATGCAGCAGGTACTGGTGGCTCTGGGGCTCGAAGGCATAGCCGTGATGGGGGTGGGCCTGTTCGAACATCGTCTTCAGCAGGTACATCTCCGGGAAATGCGGCATCGGCGCGTGCGTGCGGGCATAGGGAAACCAGATGCTGTCACGCCAGCCGTAGCCGGAATGGCAATCGACCGCAAAGCTGAGCGGGCGCGGCAACAGTTCAGTCTCCACCACGCGCAGCAGCGCGCGGCTCTCGGCCTCCATCGGCGCGCCGGCGCGGCCACGATACCACGGCAGCCAGGCGCCAAGCCGCTGTCCACCGGCCAGGAATGGCACACGGTCGTCAGCGTTCTGGGGCGCGTTGCGCATCAGATCCACCCCGTTGGGATTGGCGCGCGTGGCTTCGTACATGCCGCCGGGATTGACGATCGGCATGAACACCAGCCGAACCGTTTCCAGTTGCCGGTGCAGCAGTTCGTCCCAACTGAGCCGGCACAGTAGCGCACGCATGTAGTCGAGCACCAGTTGCGTGCCGATGCGTTCCAGTCCGTGGATACCACCGAAGATGCCAATGGCCGGTGCATCGGGCGAGCGGGTGCCCAGGCTGGCTACGTGGACATCGAAGGTGTGGCCGCGGACATCCACCTGGCAGGCGGACTGGGTCTGGAACCATGGCGCGCCAAGCTCCAGCAGCGTGAGCAACTGGTCGTACTCGGGAAAGCTGGGGCGGCCCGGGTCGGTCATTGCATCGTCAGTGGGAGGTGTCTGGTGGAGGCGTGAGGGCGAAGGGGGGCGCGGACGGACGTCAATTCAATATAGGCGCTGGCGGCGGCACCTCGCCACGCAGGTCCGTGGGGCTGGCGACACTGCCGGGGGTAACCAGGCAGCCGAGTAGTGCGCTCAGCAGTCTGGTGTCGCGTCGACTGTTGAGGCAGTACAGGTATTCGTGGATGACTGGCGCATTGCTGGCGAACTGCACGACGGTGAGCGCCGGATCGCGCGGCACCTCGCCTACCGGCATCACGCTGGCGCCGAGGTTGTGGCGAATGGCTTCGCAGATCGCCTCGCGGCTGCCGATGACGGTGTGCGAGGGCAGGCTGGCCCCAGCGGCGAGCAGCGCGGACTCTGTGGCCTCGCGCGTCATCGAGCCCTGTTCGCGTACCAGCAGGTGGCATGTCGCCAGTTCGGCCACCTCCACGCGGGGCCGACGGGCGAGCGGATGCACGGGATGCACGACCAGCACCATCGGATCGGCGGCCAGCGTCACGCGGTGCAGGCGATCGTCGTCGAGCGCGTGCGAGGACACGGCGGCGTCGATGCGGTACTCGTACAACGCCTCGATCATCTGCCGCGAATTGCCAATCTCGATACTGATCTCGATGGCGGGATAGCGCTGCCGAAACGCGGCAACGCTGCGCAGGATGTAGTAGGGGCCGGTAGCACCGATCCGCAGGTTGCCCATGCGCAGGTTGCCGGCATTGCGCAGCAGGAAGTCCGCATTGCTCTCCTGCTGCAGGATCTGCTCGGCCAGCGGCATCAGCGCCACGCCCACATCGCTCAGGTCCACCCGGCCGGACCGGCGATGAAACAACTCCACGCCATAGAGCTCTTCAAGCTGGCGGATACGTCCGGTGACCGTGGGCTGGCTCAGGCGCAGTTGCCGCGCCGCCGTGGTGATGCTGCCCTGTCGTGCCACTTCGTAGAACGTAATGAGCAGATCGCCAAGCATTGAGCTTCCGGAAGAACAAGGTCAGCCGGCGACTGTAAGGCGGGAATGTGACAGGGGGAAGAAGGTGGGGTTGTGCGCGTGTTTGCTCCCCTCTCCCACGCAGTGGGAGAGGGGTTGGGGGAGAGGGCTGGAGGTTCTGCTTGCCGACCGCGTAGCAATTTGCACGGCTCGCCCTCTCCCCCGCCCCTCTCCCGCTCGCGGGAGAGGGGAGAAAACCATCAGCGGGAGAGATGCTGGGGCTTAAACCCCCATCGCCGGATCCGATGTCGTATGTACGCCGTTCTCCAACCGTCCGGCAAACCGGCGATTGAAACCGCCTTGCTGCGTGGTCACCGTGAAGTCATACCAGTTGGCCTGCGATTTCACCGGGTAGCCCTGGTCCAGGCTCTTGCCGGCCGGTACTTCGAACGACCAAGGCCCGTCGGTGCGGTAGGCGTTGGGCTTGACCGTGAACGTGCAGGTGGCGCTGCCGCGATTGATCAGCGTGAGCCAGACCTTCGGCTCGGGGCCATCGTCGTAGCAGACCTGGATCTCCGGTGCAGCACCGCCGCCGGCGGCCTTCTGTGCAGTCACGTCGCCCTGGAAGGCGCGGTGGTAGCCGTTGGGGCCGAGCACCCAGAGGTCGTAGCGGCCGTTATCGGCGCTGACGTCGATGCGGGCGTCGTGCGACACGCCGGCTTCGAGCGCGTAGCGGCGCGGGACATCGCTGAGGTTCAGACGGTCGTAGACGTGGAACACCGCGGCCTGCTTGCCGTCGTTCTTGAAACGCAGCAGGAAGGAGTTGGTGGCCGGCTCTTCCACGCCGCTGGTGTGCAGCGTGTAGGGCAGGGCGCGCGACGGACGCGTGCCCTTGGCCTGCACCGGCACCGACTGGGCGGCAACGGTCGGCACGGGAATCTGCGTCTTGGCGTCCTGCGCGGCGCGATCCGCGTCGGCCTTGGCCTTGTCGAACGAAACACCTACCGTGACATTGCCATTCGGATTGACGAAGTCGAAGGCCGAAGTCAGGTCGCCCATCACGGCGCGGCGATATGCGCTGATGTTGGTCTCGGCCACGCCGAAGCGCTGTTCCAGGAAACGCAGCACCGAGGTGTGATCGAACACCTGCGAGTTGACCCAGCCGCCACGGCTCCACGGCGACACCACGTACATCGGCACGCGTGGGCCGGGGCCGAACGGGGTCTTGTCCACGCTGTAGTACTCGGGGGAAGCATCCATCGACGTGTAGCCCACCGGCAGGCCCTTGCCATCGAGCGCCGGGGCGCACGGCGGGGGCAGGTGGTCGAAGAAGCCGTCGTTCTCGTCGAAGTTGATCAGCAGGACGGTGCGGCTCCAGATATCGGGGTTCGACGTCAGCGCGTCGATCACCTGCTGCGTGTACCACGCGCCCTGTACCGGGCTCGACGGTCCCGGGTGCTCGGAGTAGGTGGCCGGTGCCACGACCCACGAGACCTGCGGCAGCGTGCCGGCGGCCACGTCGTCGCGCAGCGCCTGCACGAAGCCGCCATCGGGCATGGTGTTGGAAATGCCCTTGTAGAGCGGGCTCACGGCTTCGTCGGCGGCGGTGTACGGCGGATAGGGCGCGCCATCGATGGCATTGCCCTTGGCCGCATTGGCCGCGCGATATTGCGCAAAGCCGGCCAGCGGGTTGTCCGTGTAGTTGTCCGGCATGTTCTGGTAGACCTTCCAGGTCACGCCGGCGGACTGCAGGCGCTCCGGATAGGTCGTCCAGGTGTAGTTGATGCCGGTGGCGTTCAGCGAGTCGCCGCTGTTGTCGATGACCGGGCCGCCGTTCCTGCCGAACGGATCATTGGTGCCGGTCCAGTGGAACAGCCGGTTGGTGTTGGTGCCGCCGTGGAAGCTGCAGTGGTACGCATCGCAGAGCGTGAAGGCGTTGGCGAGCGCGTACTGGAAGCCCAGTTCCTGCTCCGTGTAGTAACCCATCGACTGTGTTTTCTTCGATGTCGGCCAGGCGCTCATGCGGCCCAGATCCCAGGCGGCCTGCCCGTCGGGCTGGCTGTGCGGCGTGCCGCTGACGCGCTGGGCGTTGCCCAGGGTCTGGTCGAGGTGATACGGCAGCACCACGCGGTTGGTGTTGCCCGTGGCGTAGGTCTGTTCAAGGACGGTGCGGCCACCGGCGAGCGGAATCGGAAAGCGGTCGCTGAAGCCGCGCACGCCGTTCATGGTGCCGAAGTAGTGGTCGAAGGAGCGGTTTTCCTGCATCAGCACCACGACGTATTCCACGTCGCGGATCGACTTGGTGGCGTTGTTGGCCGGAATGGCCAGTGCGCGGCGGATGGCCGGCGGGAAGGCGGCAAGCGCGGCGGTGGCGGCGGCGCTGCCACCGGCCATTTTCAGGAAGTTACGGCGGCTGGAAGTCATGTTCTCGGTCTGCCCTGGAAGGTCTGAAGCGCTGTTCTGTAGCGGATTGGCGATGTCGGAAAGGGGGAGCGCCGGCGCCTCAGGGCGCGCACTTCACCCCTTGCGGCTTGGCCTCGGGCGTAGTGGTCGGGGCGGTAGTCGGCGTGCCGTTATCGTTGTCGCCGCCGCAGGCGGTCAGCACCGTGCATAGCAGCAGGGCAGCCAGCAGACCCAGTGGGCGGGCCGGTGCGAAGGTTCGGGTGGCTTCGGTCATTGTGGGTGTCTCTTGGGGGAGCATGGCGAGTTGCGATGCGGGACGCAGCGTAAGCCACCCGAAAGTCACAGCATGTGACATCCGCCCCAAGAATCCCGATGCCGGTATCGGTATTCTTTGTCACCCCTGGCAACATCCATGGCACTGTCCATGTTTCTTCAAGGCGCCCATTGCGATAATCGGGCAGGTGTGGCGTGGCGCACGTATCGAGCCATGTCGATGACGGCAAATGCTGCAATGCACCAGTCGCTGTGCTAAGGTTTTAGACGTCTCACTCAAAATACACACAATGATCGCGAAGCCAGCGCGGCAGCGGATTTACGAAGATCCGCGCCAGTGCTGGCTCGCAGGGCGATGGGAGCGGTTGCCAACCCCCATGTGCCATCTTTGTTGCGGTCGCAATGCGCCGTGACCTTTCTTGTAAGCGGGGCAATCCGCCACCACTCTTGGAGGCGGAAGGGACGTTTGCAGGAGCTGCACTATGAACAACGAAACTGGTTACGTCTGGCACTACACGGTCGGCACGCCGCTGGCGGCCATCGCGCGTTCGGGGCAATTGATTCCGGCCGCGGCCCGCGCGGAGGTTCCGCGCCTGGGCGAGCAGGAGATCCTGTGGTTTTCGCGCAACCAGCAATGGGACCCATCGGCCACCAAGGATGACGCGCTGGACCGCGCGCGGCACACGATGTCGCGCGCGGCGCTGCACGCGCGGTTCGGGCTGTACCGGTTCGGCCTGCCGGCCCAGGACATGCGCCTGCTGCCCTGGCCGACGGTGACCCGCGTGGCGGACATCGATGTGCCCGAGGCCATGACGATGGTAGCCAGCGGGCTGCGCTGCGGTGCCGCCCCGACCGACTGGCTCGGTACGCTGACCTCGATCCCGGTCGAGGATCTGCGCTTCGAAAGATGGACCGGCGCCGCGTGGACACCGGCGAACCTCGACGAACTGGCCGCTCAGCTGGCTTAGTGATCTAACGCGACATTCAGCGGCTCAGTCCGCGCGCCGAAATCGGCCAGATGCACGCCACGACACCATCCCGCACTCCCACGAGTTCGTCATAGAGATTCAGCGTCGGGTCGCAATGGCCCGGCACCAGCATCATGCGGCTGCCCAGCGGCGGCAGCGCGTCCACAGCACCTTCCTGCTTCGGCCTGACGATGCCATGCTCGTCGTTGGCCGCCACGTAGTCGAGCGAGTTTGACGGTGCATTCTTCTCCCAGATCCACGGCAGGCCCGAATCGACAGCCATCGATTTCAGGCCGGCATCCACGACGACGCGATCTCCTGCTGCCACGCTCATCACGGCCGTGGCGATGAACAGGCCGTGCTCGAAGCGCATCGTGCCGGTGTAGGCGTTGCTGCCGTAGTCGGCATCCATGAACACGTACGAACCGGGCTGGATCTCGGTATAGACGCCGCTGGACAGGTCGAATTCCACGCTGCCGCTGCCGCCGCCAGTGACCACGTCGCAGCGCACACCCGCCGCAGCCAGCCGCGCGACGGCGTTGCCGGTGCGGTCCGCGGCGCGTGCGGCGGCTTCGCGCCGCTCATCCCAGCCACGCAGATGCTGGATGCCGCCGTGGTACGCCTGCAGGCCGCGCAGCGTCAACTGCGAATGTGCGGCAATGCGTTCGACCAGCGGCAATGCCGCATCGCCATCGGCCACGCCGCAGCGGCCCTGGCCGACATCGACTTCCACGAAGATATCGAGCTGGCTGCCGGCAGCCTGCGTGGCGGCGGCGAGCGCGTCGATCTGGCGGAGATCGTCCACGCAGACGCTCAGGTGCGCATGGCGGGCCAGTTCGGCCAGCAGCGCGGCCTTGGCCGGGCCAGCCACTTCGTTGCTGATATGGATGTCGCGCACGCCGGCACGGACAAACGGTATCGCCTCGCTGACCTTCTGGCAGCAGATGCCCACGGCGCCGCGTGCAATCTGCGCCAGCGCGATATCGGGCGTCTTGTGGGCCTTGGCATGCGGGCGCAACTTCACGCCGGCTTTGTCGGCCGCCGCCTGCATGCGCTCGACATTGCGCTCGAAGACAGCGAGGTCGAGTACGAGGGAGGGAGTATCGATGGATTCGGCAGGTTGGCCGATACGCGCGGCGGGAGGCAGATCGAAGGCGAAGGACATGGCGAGGAGGGACACAGAGGGTTGGGGCGGAGTGCAGCGTAACACGGCGTGCGGCATACTTCGCCTTGGCGCCCCATGGCATGTCCTCTACGATAGGGGAGTGCCCCCGCCTTCAGGCGCCGCCTTCAGCGTGTTTGCCAACCGGAGTTCGCTCATGTCCGCCATGTCGCGCCGTTCCGTTCTTCGCATCGCCGCCGTCACTGCCATGTCGATGGCCGCAGTTCCCGCTCTCGCACATCACGGCTGGTCCACCTATGACCAGACCAAGCCGCTGACCGTGACCGGCAAGATCGTCGAAACCCATTACGAGAATCCCCACGCCAGCATCCGCATCGACGTGCAGGGCAAACGTTGGCTGGCAATCCTCGCGCCCATCTCGCGCATGGAATCGCGCGGCGCATCGGCAGAGAAAGTTGCCGTGGGCAAGCAGGTGACGCTGGTGGGCTATGCCAGCAAGGAGAAGGGCGACGAAATGCGCGTGGAACGTATCACCTTCGACGGTGGCCAGACCGTGGAATTGCGTTGACCTGGACTACATGGGCGGCTGCGCTTGCTGACGCGCCGCTCGCGGTCTGGCTGCGCGCGTCGCCCTGGGCCTATCCCGCTGCGGAAATCCTGCACCTGAGCGGTATGGCGCTGCTGTTCGGGGCCATCGTCGTGGTGGATCTGCGGCTGGCGGGACTGGGGCGTCAGTTGCCCGTGACCACGCTGTTGCGGCACGCATTGCCAGCGTCGATGGTGGGATTTGCCTGCATCGTGGTCAGCGGCGCCTTGCTGTTCATCGCGCATGCCGATGAACTGATCACCAATCGCGCCTTCCTGATCAAGCTCGTGCTGATTTTGCTCGGGCTGCTCAATGCCGCATGGTTTCATCTTGGCCCGTATCGCCGGCTGCACGGCAACGGCGCGTGGGAAACGCAACGTGCGCCGCCGCCGATGGCTCGCGCGTGCGCCGGACTGTCGATCCTGACGTGGTTCCTGGTCATCTGCGCAGGGCGTCTCATCGCCTATGTGTAGGCGTTTTCCAGGCAATTCGGGTGCATCAATCGGCGCTTTCAAGTGCTGAAATTGATGTAACTCAAACGTGTGAGAGTAGACGCTCAAGAATTAAAGGTGGGCGACGTTAAGGCAGGTCGGACCCCTTACGAGTAGAGCCCCCCTGATGAACAACCTCAGTATTCGCCACGGCTTGCTGGCGACGCTTGTGATTTTTGGTTTGATGATTGTGTTTGGCGCCGTGCTCGGCGTCAGCCAGTTGAGTGCGGCCAGCCAGGCCGCCGGCAGCGTGCATGCGGTGTCCACGCGGGCGTTGCTGATCAACGATGCCTACAAGAACATGACCCGCGTGCGCTCCGCGCTGACGCGTGCGTACAGCTCGGCCAAGGCCAGCGGCCAGGTCAATGCCGAAGCAATTGCCAGCGCGGAGAAATCGCTCGGCAAATCGAAGACCGAACTCGACGAATTCGAGAAGGCCGCAGCCTTGCCGCAGCAGGATGCTTCCACGCGCGAGGAAATCGTCAGCGCGGGCCGTTCGCATATGGAAGTGGTGCAGCGCGGGCTGGAAGCGCTGCGCAACGGCGATCCAGATGGCTACGCGGCTATCAACGACCGCGACATCACGGCATCCGGCGCCAGGTATTCGGCCGGCGTGGAGCGGTTTCAGCAGTACGCAACGAAGCTGAACGATGCGGCGATGGAAGAAGATGCGTCGCGCCTGCGCCGTGTGATCGTGCTGGTTTGCGTGGGACTGGTCATGTCCGTGGCGCTGATCGTCATGGTCCACGTAGCACTGCGCCGTTTGGTGGTGGCGCCGTTGATGCAGGCGCGTGACCTGATCATGCGCGTGGCCGATGGCGATCTGACCATCAACGTGCCGAAGGCGGGCCGCAACGAAATCGGCCAGTTGCTCGACGCGCTGTCCCGCATGCAGGCGGGCCTGACGCAGACCGTGAACAAGGTGCGCACGGGTTCGGATGCCGTGACGATCGGCGCGCGCGAGATCGCAGCCGGCAATACGGATCTGTCGTCGCGTACAGAGGAGCAATCGTCGGCGCTCGAACAGACGGCGGCCAGCATGGAGCAACTGACTTCGACCGTGGGCAACAACGCGCAGAGCGCGGCGCACGCCGCCGAACTGGCGAGCAACGCGGCCGACCTGGCCTCGCGCGGTGGCGAGGTGGTGCGTGGCGTGGTCCATACGATGAGCGAGATTAACTCGAGCTCGCAGAAGATCGTCGACATCATCGGCGTGATCGACGGCATCGCATTCCAGACCAACATCCTCGCGCTGAATGCGGCAGTGGAAGCCGCGCGCGCGGGCGAGCAGGGCAGGGGGTTTGCCGTGGTGGCGGGCGAGGTGCGCAGCCTGGCCCAGCGCAGCGCCAACGCCGCAAAGGAAATCAAGACGCTGATCGATTCTTCGGTGAACAAGGTGGATGCGGGCAGCGCCCAGGTGGAGCAGGCCGGCAGCACGATCGAGGAAATCGTATCCGCTGTGCAGCGGCTGGCGAGTACGGTCAGCGAGATCTCGGCGGCGTCGCTGGAGCAGTCCAGCGGCATCACGCAGGTCAGCGAGGCCGTGTCGCAAATGGAGCAGGTCAACCAGCAGAATGCCGCGCTGGTAGAGCAGGCTGCGGCTGCAGCAGATTCGCTCGAATCTCAAGCGAACCAGTTGGCCGCCGCCGTGGGCACGTTCCGTCTGGCCTGACGTGAGTTATCGACCGGCCAGCCGTTCCTCGACGAACAGCAGCCGGTCATTGCCCCAGTACAGTTCTTCATCGACCACGAAGCTCGGCGCGCCGAAGATACCGCGCGCCACGGCTTCCTCGGTGGCCTGCTTGAGCCCGGCCTTGACCTCGGGATCGTCCAGCATCGCCAGCGCCTCGCGCGGATCGAATCCCGCCGCCACCAGCACCTTGCCGATCTCGTTCGGATCGTTCAGGTTCCTGCCGTTCTCCCACATCGCAGCAAAGATCGCCTCCACATAGCGGAGGAATTCGGCTTCGCCCTTGCGCTGATAACCGATCGCGCCGCGCATCAGTGCCAGCGTGTTGATCGGAAAATGCGGGTTGTGCTGGAAAGGCGCGTGGTAGCGCTCGGCCCAGCAGCGAAGATCGAGCTTCGACCAGTCGCTCTTGGCCGGGATCTCCATCGGACTATGGTTGCCCGTGGCCTTGAACACACCACCCAGCAGCATCGGCTTCCAGACGATGGTCGAACCCGTGCGCGCCGCAATGCGCGGCAGTTCGCGATAGGCGAGGTAGGAATAGGGACTGCCGAAGTCGAAGTAGAAGTGGACTTGGTGGGGCATGGGGGTCCTCATTTTCTCTGGGAGTTGGGAGGGTTCGGAAATTTAAGACCATACAAGTCTAGAAACACAACGGCTCGGCATAGGACCAGCATCGGCAGTGCCATTGCGTGTTCGAGTTTTCATCTCTCGGAAGCTAGCTATCCAAAAAATTACACCGCTCACGTCATTCGACTCGGACATCCTCTACGATCTGTCCTTTTTCGAGGCAGACGATACGTTTTGCAAATGCAATCGTCTCTCGTCTGTGCGCGATCGTGACTCGGGTCATTTTCATTTGATGCAGTGATTGAACGATATGCTGCTCGCTATGGAAATCCAAGTGACTGGTCGCTTCGTCCAAGGCCAGAATGCGGGGTTTTCTGTAGAGCGCACGGGCAAGAAGTGCTCGCTGCTTTTGCCCCCCTGATAAACCAGCGCCGAGCTCTGCTACAGGAGTTTGATATCCCATCGGCATGCGCATAATAGCGCCGTGGATCCGAGCGATGATTGCGGCCTCCTCAATCTGGCTCTGACAGGCATCGGGATCAAAACCGGCGATGTTCTCACTTAGGGATCCAGCGAGTAATTGATCGTCCTGCATGACTGCTCCAATGAGATCACGAAGCGTTCGAGGGCCCAGTTGGCGTACGGGAATTCCTCCAACCAAAATCTCTCCTTCCGTTGGCATCAGAAGACCCAATAGCAGCTTGAACAAAGTCGTCTTGCCACAGCCTGATCTACCCACAATTGCAATCGCATCGCCGGCGTCGATGATTAGCGACAGATTGCGAAGTATCCACGGTTCTCCCTCGGCATAGCGGAAAGACACGTCACGAAACTCTATAGACGGCTCGATCCTATGGGTCTCGTATCCAGCTTTGTACTCTGGTTCAGGTTTCTCGAGGGCTATGTCGGCCACACGCTCGGTATGCAAGGAGAGCATTCGAATCTCAATTGCCACGTCAACCAGCTTACTCATGCGACGTGTGAATTGGCTTTTATAGGCTATGAAAGCCAACAACATTCCCAGTGTCAGACTGCGGTCAAGAACCGCTATGCCACCGACGTACAAGATCGCCAAGCTTTCCAACCCCAAGATCAGGGTGTTGACGCCACCAAAGACCAGCATGATTCTTTGCGTATTGACGTCTCGATTCTGAAGGCGGGTGATGAGATTTTGCCACGTGGCCATACGTAACGAGACAAGATTCAACAGCTTCAACGCCTGTATGGCTCGAATAGTCTCGAGAAAATACGAACTCTCTCGTGCCGCCATGACAATTCGCTCCTCAGCTGCTCTTCGGAGCGGTTCATAAAAAAACAGACGAACAGCGGCATAGAGCAGAACTGCAGCTACCACGATCCCGGTTAAGGTGCCGTTGTACGCCAGCATCATGGCTAGAGTAACTGCGCCGAGCACTCCGTCCAGTACCGCCACAACGACACCACTGGTTAATGTGGCTTGTATAGCGGACAGAGATTGAAAACGACTACTGATATCCCCGAGATGATGCTTCTCGAAGAATGGCCAAGGGAGGCGCAGAAGGCGACTAAAAAGCGCCGTCGACCATTGCAGCGCTAGTTGCTGATTCAACTGCAGTTCAATCCAACCGCGCGCCATTCGTACAACGAACTCAATCAGAATAAGAATGGCGCAGCCCACAACTGCAATCAGCAATAACTCTCGATCCGCCGAAACGAGTGCGCCGTCAACGATCCATTGTGTGGTCAATGGCATTATTAAGCCTAGTATCTCCAAGGCGAATGCTATAGCAAAGATGCTGGCTAGCGATCGTTTTAGTCCCCTGACGCCAAGGGTAAGATCGCGAAGGCGTATCCTGGGGCGGCCGCGTGCGGATTTGAAATTTGTGGCCGGCGTCATCTCCAACGCGACACCGGTAAAGTGTTTTGATGCAACTAGAAGCGTCATAGTCCGGCGGCCGGTCGCTGGATCGATAATCGATATTTTGTCGCCGTGAATCTTCTCTAGCACGACAAAATGATTCATGTCCCAGTGCAGTATGCAAGGGAGCAGAAGTTTGCTCATTTCATGGAGTTCGAGCCTCAATGCACGACATTGAAAACCCAGAGCGTCTGCATACCTAATCAATTGTGGCAGATTTACTCCTTTGACCGAGACGGAGAACTTCTGGCGTACAGCACGCAGGTCCAGATCTAGTCCATGGAACTCCGCAACCATAACAAGACATGAAAGGCCGCATTCCTGAGAGCCGGATTGCAATACAGCTCTCATGCTACGTTTTCGCATGCCAAGAATCCTTCTAAAAGATCATACCCAGGATATCGTTACGACAAAGCTGCGTGATCAATTCTCGGATCTGCGCCTCTGGAGTGCCGGAGTGTTCAATGATCTCCGCAAGGGTGGCACGTGGATGGTCAGTGATAAATCGGATCAACTCGGCGCCGGAGTCATCCATGCTTAATTTCGTTCCGTTTGCAATGATGTAGTTTTTATCTAGCCCATGTGCCTTGTTGGAATTCAGGAAAAAGGTGGCTATGTCAGGCAAGGGCCCTGCCGATGGGTTACCAAAAACTTCAAGAGACAGAGGGGATTCAACGCGACTTCCTGCGGTGAATTCATTCAGGAAGCGCTCATAGTTATCCCGATCGCAAATAAATTCGTTCATTTGCTTAACGACTGATGTCAGTGATATGTAGTCTTCCTTCCATTCGGAGAGCGACCGCCGCGAATGCAGATTATTTTACATTTGATTTACGGACCAGCATAAATAGTCCATTGTATATGCCGGGACGGTGCCGAGGGCAATATGTACCGTTGGTTCGCCGAGCGGCAAAGGGTCGTGCCACCATCCTCGCGGTAAATACAAGATATCCCCCGGTTCCAGGATGACGTCCATGTACGGACTATCGGGACAGGGATACAAATGACCATAGTCCTTGCTTTGCTGCGTATAAAGCGGAAATTCGAAAGACGGTTTGTAGATTAGCCATCGTTTGCGGCCAATGATCTGTACCGCGAAAACGTCACGCGTATCCCAATGGCACTTGAACGAACTCCGATCGCCAAATGCCACATAAACACTGCTTACAACTTGCCTCGCTGTAAAATTACTGATCTCATTGGATATTTGGCTTACCTTTTCTTCTCCGTATATCTTGTTTGAGATTAGTGTTGCTCCCTTTTGCATGTAATCGTAAACAACACTTCTAATTAGTCGGTGACGTAGTGTTCCTATGTCCCACCAACTTTCAATATATTCGCCCTTCGGGCGGATTCCATCGTAACTAATCTTGAAGTCATCTGATGCGACGTTGGCACGTTCTACAATACCATTCACGTCGCGCCAGGTGACTGCATCTACGGGTAGGGCGCCGGGCATAAGAAATGGCTTGCGCTCTTGATAGTTGTTTCGAAAATCGTGCGAAGAAATACTGAAATTTATAGGCATATTTAGGACCACTCACTTGGTCTGGAAAATTATCCTGGAACGGATCAGTTGTAGTTCGTACCGGCGGCATTACCATAGTTCGTTCCCGCCATGTCGTAGATCTCGCCGCCAAAATAACCACCAAGACCGGCTCCGATGCCGCCGCCGAGATACTGGCCTCCTGCACGTCCGCCGATATAACCAACTATGGCTCCCCCAGGGCCAGCTACCAACCCGCCTGCAAGGCCGCCGACAAAGCCACCGATGACACCGCCGGCTGCCTTGCCCAGTCCAGCGCCAACGGATCCGCCAACGCCTGCGGCCGCTGCCTTTCCTGCACTGTCATCGCCTCCGGCCACCAATTCCATGTCTTGAACGCTAAGCTCTCTCATATCTTATTTTTCCGAAAGATACGCACAATTGAAAAATATGAAATTACACACCCTGCACCTGAGATGATGGCTCCCAGCGTTGCGGTTGCCATAGGTACAACCGTTTCGGTTTTAGAAAGTGTCATAATTAGCCAGCCGATAATGATCGCGAGTGCGGGAATCAAAGGAGATAGAATCCTTCGCAGCCACCCATTTTGATTCCACTCGAACGCTGGATTTTGCGTGTTGTTATTACCAATAGAGATGGCTGTTGCTAGCAAAAGAGAAAATATGGCGACTAGCATCGTCAGAAGCATATCTGTGAATCTTGCTGGCTCCCCGACTAATTCAATTTTTCCTCGAAACAATATAAATAGTATGACTATCCCGACCCCCCAGCCGGATACTGCGGTGATTCTGCTTTTAAGGATTTTTTCCATATATATTTGTTCGTGGATTGAGCGTGGTTGAGTCGCGTGATATGGCATAACGCCGCGTTAAATTGGTTCAGTGGAAAATTCTTGCCCCGATGGCGTAAATGGGCTCGAATATCCATTCAAAGAGTCTACGTCTTTCCTGAATAATATCCGCTTCCACCAGCATTCCCACCCGAAGTGATTGTGGCTCGCCATATACTTCGAAGGTCTGCGATTCCAACGCAAGTGTGACCCGATAAAACAGTTCGGAGGCTCGCGCGGTGCTGCTCAGCGTTTCCGCGATGTGCACCGGCAATTCCTGAAGGGCGTAAGGGCTTTTTGCCACGTCCAAGACTGTTGCTTTCGCAGTGCCGAATTTTTGATAGGGATACGCGGCATACCGCATTAGTGCCAACTGTCCTGCCTCGACGAAACCGATTTGGCTCGAGGCGACGTACACGTGCGCTACTAGCTTGGCATCGTGAGGAATCAAGCTAGCGAGTAGTGTGCCGGGCATCAATTGTTGTCCGGGTTGAATACTTACTCCCGTTATCTTCCCGTCAAACGGAGCAACGCTGATCTGCCCGGCCCGGAGATCGTTTTCCGCCTGTTCCTGCTTAACAACGGCGATTCCGTTGTCGATTTCAGATAAATCACTCTTGCGGCGCAGATCGACTCCCGTCCGTTCGGACAGCAGTTCCATCCGGTCACGTTGGGTACTCTTGTGACTCCGTATCAGTGCCTGATGCTGGCCTTTCAATGCCAACAATTCTGCTTCGGCGTTCTGGAGTTGCACAATGGTGATGAACTTCGCTGCGACCAACTCTCTCTGGCGTTCCATGTGAGCCTCGGCTAACTGGATTCGCTTCTGGGAAAGCCTTAACTCGTCGTTGAAACGGTCAAGTTCCTCATCGATGGATTTTATTCTGCCGTCCAGCGTCCGAACTTGAATATCCGCGCGCTCGGTTGCGAGGGCGCGACTGCGATTCAGCAGGTGGATTCGTTGCTCCAATTGCTTGGAGACTTGACGCTGAAAGCTACCGGTATTGCTGAGACGCTCATCGGATACGACGAAGAGCACATCCCCAGTTGCAACACTCTGCCCCTCATTTACGTTCACCTCTGCGACAACGCCTTTCTCGCTTGCAGCAAGTCGTAGGAGGCCTTGTTCGGGTATCAATAACCCAGTAACAGTTGCCTTCCTGGTGTATGTGCCAAGGTAGGAAAAGGCTGCAATCATCGCCACAAAAGAGATGGCGATGATTGCGATGACTGAGTGACTCCATGGCTCATGCAGTAGCACATTCCCCAGCCAATTCTCTCGTCCGCCAGTTAATGCCTCATGGCGGAACAGGGAATTTTCCATTGTTGCCTGGTCTGTTTGTTCCATATAGCCCAATCAGGATGGTGTCACCATCGCAAATGAGAATGCGAATCATTAAACTTAAAGGAATGCATTCTTCCGTTCATTTTTGGATGCGTAAATCGTAAATCTCCGAAATTCTTCATTGCTCATATGGCTGAGCAGATGAACTGCGAAAGGCTGCCAGTGCTGCGGGTTTTCGGTTTCCAGCGATGGGGGCAAGGGAAGGCTTCGCTCGCGCTCGGGGCTGGGGAAGCGTGGAAACGGAGAATGCGGGAGGGGAGGACGGAGGAGGCCCAGATCCAGGGAATTTGTTTTTCGCGAACGACATAGCTTGTATCGTTCGGTTCGCAGAGCTAGTGGCGGACTTGAGCCACGTGTTAGCGGACCTGAGACCTATTTCGTGCGGTCCTTAGATCAGACTCTACGCGAGCGGAGGGTTATCGGTGAATCACCACCGCTCCACCCACGGCCGCACATCCAGTTCATGCGTCCACGCATCCCTCGGCTGCTGATGCAGCATCCAGTACGTATCCGCAATATGGTCCGGGTTGATGATGCCGTCGTGCTCGCGCGTGGCGTAGCGCTCTGGGAAGTTGTCGCGGATGAAGGCCGTGTCGATGGCCGCGTCGACGATCAGGTGGGCGACGTGGATGTTCTTCGGTCCCAGTTCGCGCGCCATGCTTTGTGCCAGAGCGCGCAGGGCATGCTTGGCGCCGGCAAAGGCCGACATGCCTTCGCGGCCTCGCGTGCTGGCCGTGGCACCGGTGAAGAAGATCGATCCGCGCTGGCGCGGCACCATCACGCGCGCAGCCTCGCGGCCCATCAGGAAGCCGGCGAAGCAGGCCATCTCCCAGACCTTGAAATACACACGCGACGTGGTGTCGAGGATCGGGAAATTGACGTTGGCGCCGATGTTGAAGATCGCCACTTCCAGTGGTGCGATCTCGCGTTCGATGCGCGCGATGAGCGCCACGGTGTCTTCTTCCTTGCGCGCATCGCAGGCGAAGGCGTGGGCTTCGCCGCCTTCTGCGCGGATCTGGTCGACGAGGGGCGCGAGCTTGTCGGCGCTGCGGCGCGTAACGCACGCGATATATCCCTCACGCGCGAAACGGCGCGCGATGGCACCGCCTGTCGCATCTCCAGCACCTACAACGAGCACGGCTTTCTTGTCGGGCATGGGTCTCCTCCGGTCGAAGTGACTTGCATTATGACAGCGTCAATCGCGGGCGGCGCATGCAGATCAACCCTTGACTTTATATCGTACGATATATATCTTACGATACGTCTTACGACATAACGGAGCTATTCCATGCGACATCACTTTGGACATCACGGCGCTCACCACGGTCATCATCATGGCCATGGTGGCAAGCTGCATCGTCATATGCACGGTCTTTTCGCCATGGTGCGCGGCGGCGGGTTCTGGTCGCAAGGCGGCGGATTCGACGGTGGCGAGGGCGATGGAAGCGGTTTCGACGGCGAGAACCTGCGCCGTGGCCGCAAGTTCAGCGCGGAAGATCTGCAACTGCTGCTGCTATCCCTGCTCGACGAAAAGCCCTCGCACGGCTACGAACTGATCAAGGCGCTGGAAACCCGCACCGGTGGCTTCTACAAGCCGAGTCCGGGCGTGGTGTATCCCGCGCTGACGTACCTCGAAGACGTGGGCTATGCCACGGTCGATACCGAGGGCAACAAGAAGCGCTATCAACTGTCGGATGCCGGCCGCGAATACCTGGCCCAGAACCGCCAGCGTCTGGAGCAAATGGTGGCCCGCCTGCAGCACGTGGCGCGCAAGATGGATTTCATGCGCCGCGCCATGAGTGGCCAGCCGCAGCGCGAGCCTGAAGAGGGCGGCTGGGCGCCTGAACTCACGCGTGCACGTGGCCGTCTCAAGCAGGCAATGATGATGCGCAGCGGCGCGTCCGCCGACGAACAGCGCCGCATCGCGGCCATCCTGGAGCGCGCTGCCGACGAGATCGAAGGCGCGACGAATGCATCGAACCCGAACCCGGAGGCTTGAATATGACTGAACCCCGCGACCTGACCGTGCAACGTGTGCGCCATCCGCTCAAGATGCGCTTACTCAAGGTGCTGCGCACCCGGCAGATGTCGCCGCAACTGTTGCGCGTGACGCTGGGCGGCGATGATCTGGCCGAATTCGTATCCGCATCGTTCGATGACCACATCAAGGTTTTCTTCCCCGCGCCCGGCGATGAGAAGCCGGTGCTGCCACAGGTAGGCCCCGACGGCGTCGTGTTCCCCGAAGGCCAGCCTCGCCCGCAGGCGCGCGACTACACACCGCGCCGCTACGATGCCGCTGCGCTGGAACTCGATATCGAATTCGTGCTGCACGGCGATGGCCCCGCATCCACCTGGGCCGCGCAGGCGCAGCCGGGGCAGTACCTCGGCGTGGGTGGCCCGCGCGGATCGTTCGTGATTCCCACTGGATTCGATTGGCATCTGCTGATTGGCGATGACACCGCGCTGCCTGCCATTGGCCGCCGCGTGGAAGACATCACGCAGCAGAATCCGGATGCGCGCGTGGTGGTGGTAGCCGAGGTGGGTGACGAGTCGGCGCGCATTGCGCTGGCATCGAGCGCCAATGTCGAGGTTCATTGGGTCTATCGCGGGGGCGAGCCGGAAGGCAGCCAGTTGCTGCCCGCGCTGCGCACACTGACCCTGCCGCAAGGCGAGGGCTACGTATGGGCTGCCGGCGAGGCCGCCGCGATGCGCGACGTGCGGCAGTACCTGGTGGGCGAGCGGGGCATCGACAAGAAGCGCATCCGCGCCTCGGCCTACTGGAAGCATGGCAATGCTGCCGTGCATGAAACGATCGACGACTGAAGCAAGCGGGCGGATGCGGAAGCACGGATGCGCGTGCCCGACTACACTGTTTGGCATGCCCATCGACATGGAACCCTGACATGCCCAGTCTCCGCCGGTTGTCGCTCATCGCCGCCATCCCCTGTTTTGCCCTTGCTGCATGCGCACCGGATTCGGTGCGCAACTACGAGGCGCACGGTCTCAACAAGTATCTCGACAAGATCCAGGACGTCTGCGCCAACACGCGGCTGGGCGGCCAGCCCATGGGCGAGTGGCTGCGCAGCGGCTCCGATGACAGCGACAGCAACTACGTCTACTGGCTGGATCAGACGTCGCGGCTCTACTACAACCGCATCTCTGTGCCGCAATATCGCGACTCCATCGCCGCCACCTTTGGCGGCAACAAGGAGAACGCCGACGCGCTGGACTGCACCGTGCGCAACCTGCCGCCCGATCGGCCGGTCAACGTGCCGGGCGGACTCATCTAGGTGTCACGGGCCAGTTGTGAAAATGCGCACGGATGGCTATGATCGATCCCCAGTGACCTAGACAGCGGTCACGACGTCGCTCGGACGGTTCCGGGCGCTTACGTAAAGGATCTCTCCATGACTGCCGATTCCGGCAAGCGCCGCTTTGCGCGCATCGATCGCCTTCCCCCGTACGTTTTCAATATCACCGCCGAGCTCAAGATGGCCGCCCGCCGCCGTGGCGAGGACATCATCGACATGAGCATGGGCAACCCCGATGGGGCCACGCCACCGCATATCGTCGCCAAGCTCGTCGATGCCGCGCAGCGGCCCGATACGCACGGCTATTCGACATCGAAAGGCATTCCGCGCCTGCGTCGCGCCATCTCGCACTGGTATCGAGAGCGCTATGACGTGGAGATCGATCCGGACAAGGAAGCCATTGTCACCATCGGTTCGAAGGAAGGTCTGGCCCACCTGATGCTGGCGACGCTGGATCGCGGCGATACGGTGCTGGTGCCGGACCCGAGCTATCCCATCCATATCTACGGCGCCGTGATTGCCGGTGCCGATATCCGTTCGGTGCCGCTGGCGCCGGGTATCGACTTCTTTGCGGAACTGGAGCGCGCCATCCGTGGCAGCTATCCGAAGCCGAAGATGATCGTGCTCGGATTTCCGTCGAACCCTACGGCGCAGTGCGTGGAACTGGATTTTTTCGAGCGCGTGATCGCATTGGCGCGCAAGCACGACATCTTCGTCGTGCATGACCTGGCCTATGCCGATATCGTGTTCGATGGCTGGAAGGCGCCGTCGATCATGCAGGTGCCCGGCGCCAAGGACATCGCCGTGGAGTTCTTCACGCTGTCCAAGAGCTACAACATGGCGGGCTGGCGCATCGGCTTCATGGTGGGCAACCCCGACCTGGTGGCCGCGCTGACGCGCATCAAGGCGTATCACGACTACGGCACGTTCACGCCGGTGCAGGTGGCCGCCATCGCCGCGCTCGAAGGCGACCAGGCATGCGTGAAGGAAATCGCCGCGCAATATCAGTCACGCCGCGACGTACTGGCGCGCGGACTGATCGAGGCGGGCTGGCAGGTGGATATCCCGAAGGCGTCGATGTACATCTGGGCGCGGATTCCGGAACCGTACCGCGCGCTGGGTTCGCTGGAGTTTGCCAAGCAGTTGCTGGCAAAGGCCAAGGTGTCGGTCTCGCCGGGTATCGGGTTTGGCGACTACGGCGACGAGTATGTGCGCTTTGCCCTGATCGAAAACGAATCCCGCATCCGGCAGGCGGTGCGCGGTATCAAGGCGATGTTCCGGGCGGATGGGTTGGTGAAGGTGGGGGAGTAGTAGTCATTTTTCTCCCCTCGGTTTTCTCCCCTCTCCCTCTGGGAGAGGGGCGGGGGAGAGGGCAAGCGGATCAAATTGCGACGTGGTCGGCAAGCAGAACCTCCGGCCCTCACCCCCCAACCCCTCTCCCGCTATGCGGGAGAGGGGAGCAAACCAGCGAGGGAGGCGGTCAGCAGTTAACCCAGCAACTCGCAAAACCGCGCAATATCCACGTTTCCGCCGCTGATGATCACGCCCACGCGCTTGCCGCGCAGGGCTTCCTTTTGCTGGAGGACGGCGGCCAGTCCCAGGCAGCCGGTCGGCTCCACGATCATCTTCATGCGTTCGGCAAAGAAGCGCATGGCTTCCACCAGTTCGGCGTCCGATGCAGTCAGCACATCGGTCACATCGCGCTTGATGATGCCGAACGTGTAGTTGCCCAGCGCGCCGGTCTGTGCGCCATCGGCGATGGTCTTCGGCGTATCGATGTGGACGATGGAACCGCTACGGAACGATTGCTGGCCGTCGTTGCCGGCTTCGGGTTCCACGCCATAGAGCTTGCAGTCCGGCGCCAGTGCGCGCGTGGACAGTGCGGTGCCGGAGAGCAGGCCGCCGCCGCCCAGCGGCACGAACAATGCGTCGAGTTTGCCCACTTCCTCGAACAATTCCTTGGCCGCCGTGCCCTGGCCCGTCAGTACGTCGGGGTGGTCGAACGGGGGAATCAGTGTCATGCCGTGTTCTTCGGCCAGCTCGCGGCCGATGGCTTCGCGGTCTTCCGTGTAGCGGTCGTAGCTGACCACGGTGGCGCCATAGCCCTTGGTCGCCGCTACCTTGGCAGCGGGTGCGTCATGCGGCATCACGATCGTGGCGGGCATGCCGAGTAGCCTGGCGGACAGCGCGATGCCTTGTGCGTGATTGCCCGAAGAAAACGCCACCACGCCGCCCTTGCGTTGCTCGAGGGAAAAGCGCGACAGCGCGTTGAACGCGCCACGGAACTTGAACGCGCCCATGCGCTGGAAGTTTTCGCACTTGAAGAACACTTCCGCGCCCAGCAGGTCGTTGAGCGTGCGGCTGGTGTTGACTGGCGTGCGGTTGGCGTAACCGGCGATGCGGCCGGCGGCAGCTTCGACGTCGGCGTAAGTGGGCAGGGTCAGGGTGGTCATGATGGTTCCGCGAGGAGGGCGCGTGGGCACGCGAAGCCCCATAGCTTTAAGGCTGGCTCCTCGATTGTCAAGATACAGACGGCACCGGAACAGCGCCGCCTGTACCCGACTTCACGCTTCCCCTGCGCTGTCCTTACGCCACTTCCGTGACGCGGATCTCCACCAGCAGCTTGCGAAGCTCTGGCACGCAAGAGCCGCAGTTGCCGCCGGCCTTCACGCAGGCCGTGATCTCGGCGGGCGTCTTGAGGTCGTGTTTGCGCACTGCATCGCAAATCGTGTTCCGTCCCACCCCGAAGCAGGAGCAGATCGTGGGTCCTGCATCGGCGGTCTTTTCCAGGGGCTGGCCGAGCAGCAGGCCAATGCGGTCCGCGTCTTCCAGCCGTTCCTGGCCGAACAGTTGCGACAGCCACGCGCGCGATGGCAGTTCGGCGCGCGTCGAAATATAGACGCAGGCCTCGATGCGGTCATTGACCACGTAGCCCGCGTGGTACACGCCTGCCGTGCGATCCTCGTACTCGAGCCAGTCGGCATCCGGGTCCTGCACCCCGAGCAGTGCGCGCGCCCAGGCCGTGCGGTCGGTCACCACATCGCGGCCCGCAAATTCGTAGCGGTGGAATTGCTTGCCCTGGATGCGCGTCCAGTACGTCAGTGCGTCGGCAGGCAGCGCGTTGCGGCTCAGTGCAAAGCCGTGCCACGAGACGCGGAACTCGTCCACGCGTACCGGCGTGTGCTTGAACTCGGGCTCGCCCGAGACCGGATCGACGGCGGGATTGACCACGGCGCCCACGCGCGCGTCGGAGCTGAACTGGTTGTTCCAGTGGATCGGCACGAACACGCTGCCGCGCGGGATGCCGCCGCCAAAGCGCACGCGCGCCACCATGGCGCCCCATCGGCTGGTCACGCGCGCGAGCTTGCCTTCGCCCACGCCGCATAGCAGCGCGTCTTGCGGATGCATGTCGACGAAGGGTTCGGGCAGGTGATCGGCCAGTCGCGCGGCGCGGCCGGTGCGCGTCATCGTGTGCCACTGGTCGCGCACGCGGCCCGTGTTCAGGATCAGCGGGAAATCATCGTCCGCGCTGTTCGCAGGTGCGCGGGCAGCCGTAGCGACAAAGCGCGCGCGGCCATCGCCGAATGCAAAGCGTCCGTCTTCGAACAGACGTTGCGTGCCGGGCGCGGTGGCGGTACGCAGCGGCCATTGCACGGGTACGAGTTCGTCGTAGGCTTCCTCGCCAAGACCGGTGAGGCCGCCGATATCGAACATGCGCGGGGCGTGGCGATCATCGGCATCACCATTGCGAAACGCGCTCAGGCGCGCGTGCTCGTCAAAGATTTCATGCTGGCCCGCATAGTCGAAGCCCGCAAAGCCCATGCGACGCGCGACATCGCAGAGGATGTCCCAGTCCGCGCGAGCCTCGCCCGGTGCGGAGAGGAACGCGCGTTGGCGCGAGATGCGGCGCTCGGAGTTGGTGACCGTGCCGTCCTTCTCGCCCCAGCCCAGCGCAGGCAGCAACACGTGCGCAGCGTCATTGGTATCGGTGCGGGTAACGATGTCGGAAGCCACCACGAGTTCGCACTGCGCCAGCGCGCGGCGTGCCTGATCGGCATCGGGCAGACTCACCACGGGGTTGGTGCCGATGACCCACACGGCCTTCACCTTGCCTTGCTCGATGGCCTGGAACAGATCCACGGCCTTGAGGCCGGGGCGATCGGCCATTTGCGGCGACTGCCAGAAATCCTGCACGATGTCGCGATGCAGCGGATTCGCCAGTTCCATATGCGCCGCCAGCATGTTGGCGAGGCCGCCCACTTCGCGCCCACCCATCGCATTGGGCTGCCCGGTCAGCGAGAACGGACCCATGCCGGCGCGGCCGATGCGACCCGTCAGCAGGTGGCAATTGACGATGGCGTTGACCTTGTCCGTGCCCGACGATGACTGGTTCACACCCATCGAGAACGCCGTGACGACCTTCTCGGTGCCGGCGAATAGCGCGAAGAAGGTCTCTACGTCTTGCGCATCGAGCTTGCACGCGCGGGCGAGCGCGGCGATCTCGTTGGTTTCCAAGTCGGCGGCGGCCAGAGCGTCATCGAATCCGCTGGTGTGCGCCTCGACAAACGCCTGATCCACATGGCCATGCCGCGACAGGTACGACAGCAGCCCGTTGAACAGCCGCACGTCGGTGCCCGCGCGCAACGGCAGATGCAGGTCGGCCAGTTCGCACGTGGCGGTGCGGCGCGGATCGATAGCCACGATCTTCATCTCGGGCCGCGCTTCCTTGGCGCGTATGAGGCGCTGGAACAGGATCGGATGGCACCACGCGGTATTCGAGCCAACGAGCACGACGAGATCGGCGGATTCCAGGTCTTCGTAGTTGCACGGCACCAGATCTTCACCGAACGCGCGCTTGTGGCCGGCCACGGCCGATGACATGCACAACCGCGAGTTGGTATCGATATTGGCCGAGCCGATAAAGCCCTTCATGAGCTTGTTGGCGACGTAGTAGTCCTCGGTCAGGATCTGGCCGGAGACGTAGAGCGCCACGGCGTCGGGACCATGGCGAGCAATCACGTCCGCAAAGCCATTCGCGACGCGATCCAGCGCATCGTTCCAGCTCACGCGACGTAGCGTGCCATCGGCATCGCGGAACTGTGGATGCAGCAGCCGGCCGTCGAGGTCGACTGTGTCTCCAAGCGCGGAGCCTTTCACGCACAGGCGACCGAAGTTCGATGCATGGTCGGCGTCGCCCTGGACTTCAACCTGGCCATCGGCGCGCACCGTGGCGCGCACGCCGCACCCCACGCCGCAGTATGGGCACGTGGTGGAGACGGTCTTGGTGGCAGTGGTGGCAACCACCGCGATATCGGACAGGTTCACGAATCGATTTCCGGTTTGTGGCGATCAGGCAATCAGGCAGCCAGCGCGTCGCATTGCGCCTGGCCGAACAGCAGGCGCTGGCGCAGCGCGGCCACGGGCTTGCCACTCTGGATCAGGTCGAAGTACCACGGGCCGTCTTTCACATCGCCATAGAGCACGGCGCCAACGAGGCGGCCGTCCTGCAGCACGAGCCGCTTGTAGACGCCCCGGCGCGGATCGCGTAGCACGAGGTCTTCGCTGCCTTCGGTGCCGATGAAATCGCCAGCCGAGTAGAGATCCACGCCCGTCACCTTGAGTTTGGTGGCCGTGGCTTGCTGCACGTAACGGCGATGCCCGGCGCCAGCCAGATGGGCGGCGCAGACGCGCGCCTGATCCCAGATCGGTGCCACGAGGCCGAATGTGGCCTGGCGGTGCTGCACGCATTCGCCCACGGCGTAGATGCGGGGGTCGAAGGTCTGCAGTGTGTCATCCACGACGATGGCGCGCTCGCAGCGCAGCCCGGCGCCGGCCGCCAGTTCGATATTGGGACGCACGCCTGCGGTCATCACTACGAGATCGGCGGGAATCCGCGTGCCGTCCTTGAACAGCACGCCGGTCACGCGCTCATCGCCAAGGATGCCGGCGGTCTGCGCGTTAAGCAGGAAGCGCAGCCCCTTGCGTTCGAGCGCGCCCTTGAGCAGTTCGGCGGCGGGCTTGTCGAGCTGGCGCTCCATCAGCGTATCGGCCAGATGGACCACGGTCACGTCCATGCCCTGACGCATCAGACCGTTGGCCGCTTCGAGCCCCAGCAGTCCGCCGCCGATGACCACCGCGTGGCGATGATTGCGCGCGGCGTGCAACATGGTCTCCACGTCCTGGATGTCGCGGAATGCGATCACGCCATCGAGCGTGTGGCCCGGCACGGGGATGATGAACGGCTTGGAGCCGGTAGCCAGCAGCAGGCGGTCGTAGCGGACTTCGCGGCCCGATGCCGAGCGCACGACGCGGCGCGGACGATCGATGGCCACCACGGGGTCGCCGGCCAGCAGCTCGATCCCGTGCTGCGTGTACCAGTCGCGCGTGTTGAGCATGATGTCGTCAACGGTCTTCTCGCCAGCGAGCACCGGTGACAACAGGATGCGGTTGTAGTTGCCGTGCGGCTCGGCGCCGAAGACGGTGATGTCGTAAAGGTCCGGTGCCAGCTTCAGCAGTTCCTCGACGGTGCGCATACCGGCCATGCCGTTGCCGACGACGACCAGCCGGGGGCGTGCGGGAGCGGTTTGAGCGACGGCGGTCGGGGAGGGGGACATCATAAGCGTCATCCGGTAGAGGGCCGCCCGCTTTCAGGCGGCCCGTAATTCAGGCAGCCAATTCTTCCTCGGATGCTTCCTCGGTCTCGCGCGTCACCGCTTCGGTGGCGACCCACACCTTGCCGTCGTAGACCCGTGCGGAGAAGGCGTCGATGGAGTGCTCCGGTGCTTCCAGGCACTCGCCCGTGCGCAGGTCGAAGTGGTGCTTGTAGATCGGTGACGCCACCACGACGCGATCGCCCAGGCTACCGACCAGCCCGCGCGAGAGCACATTGGCCTGCGAGTTCGGATCGAAATTGGCAATCGCGTAGACGTCTTCGCCACGGCCGATGCGGAACACTGCAACCTGCTGCTTGCCGATCAGCGCGCACACACCAGTATTGGGCACGATGTCGCGCAAGGTGCAGATGGCCGTCCAGGTTTCGGGATGGTGGGCTTGATTCATCACGTTCTCCTCAATTTGACGCGTATCAGGCTGCATTGGCGGGCACGGCAACCACAGGAATGTGGTTCAGGCGGGAACGCTGCAAGTTCCGTTCCTCCGGCGTGGCCGGGCGGATCTGGCCGCGCTCTTCGAGGAAAACGAGGTTGTCGTCGCGCATGTCGCTGTTCACGAAGTGGCGGAAACGCTTGCGGGTCTCGGGGTCGGTGATGGCCTTCTTCCACTCGTCCTCGTAGGTGTTCACCACATGCTGCATCTCGCTTTCGAGTTCGGCACCGATACCAAGCTTGTCGTCGATGATCACGGACTTCAGGTAGTCCAGGCCGCCTTCGAGGTTGTCGCGCCAGGTGCTGGTGCGTTGCAGGCGGTCGGCGGTGCGCACGTAGAACATCAGGAAGCGGTCCACGTAGCGGATCAGCGTTTCGCGATCCAGATCGCCCGCCAGCAGTTCGGCGTGGCGCGGCTTCATGCCGCCGTTGCCGCACACGTAGAGGTTCCAGCCCTTTTCCGTGGCGATGATGCCCACGTCCTTGCCCTGTGCTTCGGCGCATTCCCGCGTGCAGCCGGAGACGCCGAACTTGATCTTGTGCGGTGCACGCAGGCCCTTGTAGCGGTTCTCGATGTCGATGGCGAGGCCGACCGAATCATCCACGCCATAGCGGCACCATGTGGAGCCGACGCACGATTTCACGGTGCGCAGGGATTTGCCGTACGCATGGCCCGACTCGAAGCCGGCGGCAACCAGTTCCTCCCAGATCAGCGGCAGTTCTTCGAGGCGAGCGCCAAACATGTCCACGCGCGCACCGCCCGTGATCTTGGTGTAGAGGCCGTACTTCTTGGCCACCTGACCCACGGCGATCAGTCCATCGGGCGTGACTTCGCCACCCGGCATGCGCGGCACCACCGAGTACGTGCCGTCCTTCTGGATGTTGGCGAGGAAGTAGTCGTTGGAATCCTGCAGGCTGGCGTGCTCTTCCTTGAGCACGAAATCGTTCCAGCACGAAGCCAGGATGTTGCCGACCGTGGGCTTGCAGATATCGCAGCCCAGGCCCTTGCCGTGCGCGGCCAGCAGATCGTCGAACGACTTGAACTTGCCCACGCGCACCAGGTGATACATCTCCTGGCGCGAATACGGGAAGTGTTCGCAGAGATGGTTGTTCACCGCCATGCCCTGCTTCTTCATCTCGGCCTTCATGATCTGCGTGACCAGCGGCACGCAGCCGCCGCACGCCGTGCCGGCCTTGGTGCAGGTCTTCAGCGCGCCGATGCTGGTGGCGCCATCGGTCACGGCGGCGCAGATCTGGCCCTTGCTGACGTTGTTGCACGAGCAGATCTGTGCGGTGTCAGGCAATGCGTCGGCGCCCAGCGCGGGCTTGGCCTGGCCATCGGAGGAGGGCAGGATCAGGAATTCGGGCGACTCGGGCAACTCGATGCGGTTCAGCATCATCTGCAGCAGTGTGCCGTATTCCTCGGCGTCGCCAACGAGCACGCCGCCGAGCAGGAACTTGCCGCAATCGGACACCACGAGCTTCTTGTAGACCTGCTTGCGCTCGTCGGTGAACTGGTACGAACGGCTGCCCGGCACATTGCCGTGCGGATCGCCGATGCTGGCCACGTCCACACCCATCAGCTTGAGCTTGGTGCTCATGTCGGCGCCGCCGAACTCGGCAGCTTCGCCGCGCAGGTGGCGCGCGGCCACACGCGCCATGTCGTAGCCGGGCGCGACCAGACCGTAGATCTTGCCGTCCCACAGCGCGCATTCGCCGATAGCGTAGACGTGCGGGTCCGAGGTCAGGCAATTGTTGTCGATCACGATGCCGCCGCGCGGGCCGATATTCAGGCCACTGTCGCGCGCCAGTTCGTCACGCGGACGGATGCCCGCCGAGAACACGATCATGTCGGTGTCCAGGTGCGAACCATCGGTGAAGTTCATGCGGTGCGTGCCATCCACGCCATCGACGATCTCCACGGTGTTCTTGCCCGTGTGCGCCTTGACGCCGAGGTCTTCGATCTTCTGGCGCAGCATGCGGCCGCCACCATCGTCCACCTGCACAGCCATCAGGCGCGGCGCGAATTCGACGACATGCGTTTCCAGATCCATGTCGCGCAGGGCCTTGGCGCATTCCAGGCCCAGCAGGCCGCCGCCGATCACCACACCGGACTTCGCGCGCTTGCCGCATTCCAGCATCGCTTCGAGGTCTTCGATGGTGCGATAGACGAACGTGTCCTTGCGATCCTTGCCCGGCAGCGGCGGCACGAACGGATACGAGCCGGTGGCCAGCACGAGCTTGTCGTAGGAGAGCGTTTCGCCGGTAGAAGTGGTGACCGTACGCGTGGCGGTGTCGATGGCCGTGGCCTTCGCGTTCAGGCGCAGCAGCATGTTGTTGTGCTGCGTGAAGAAGCCTTCCGGCACCAGCGACAGGTCATCGGCGGACTTGCCCGCGAAGAACTCGGACAGGTGAACGCGATCGTAGGCAGGACGCGGCTCCTCGCAGAGCACCGTCACTTCGAGGTCCTGCGCGCCGGCTTCAGCCAGGCATTCCAGGAACTTGTGGCCGACCATGCCGTGCCCGACGATGATGATCTTCATGATGCTTTCCTTGTGCGGGGATGTTGTGCTTTGTCGATTAGTTGGCGAGGGCGTTTTCGTAGAGGGCTTGCTCCTGCGCCTTGTGCTCGGCGCTGAAGCGCACGGCAATGGCGCACAGCGCGGCCAGCGTGGCGGCCACGCCGAGATACGTCAGCGTTTGCTGCAGATCGCCCAGACCCTTCATCAGAAAGCCCGCGGCCACTGCGCCCACGTTGCCGCCTGCGCCGATGATCCCGGCCACACCGCCCAGCGCCTTGCGATCGATAAACGGCACCAGCGCATACGTGGCGCCGCAGGCCATGTGGGTGAACAGGCCGAAGACGAGCATTGCGACGATCGCCATGGCCACGCCCGAGGCGTGGGCAAAGGCCAGCAGGCCCAGGCCTTCGCCAAGAATGAAGACGAACAGCACGATGGAGCGGGCATCGAGGCCGCGACGGCGCGCAAAGCGATCCGACACATAGCCGCCCAGCGCACGGGCAAACAGCGCCAGCAGGCCGAAGCTCGCCGCTGCCATGCCAGCTGCCGACAGCGACAGGCCGAAGCGATCCACATAGAACGTGGCGGCCACGTTATGGATGAAGATCTCCACGCCGAAACATGCGCCGTACGTGATGAACAGCAGCCAGACGCGATAGTTGGTGCTGGCCGCGCGGAAGCTAGCCCAGCCGCCACCGCCTTTGCCACCGCTCACCGCAATGCCACGTGCGCGCAGATCGGCAAAGTTGCCTTCGGGGCAGTCCTGCGTGAATCGCCAGTAGATGAACGCCATCACCAGCATCAGCACGCCCGGCACGATCAGCGCCACGCGCCAGCCCATGGCGTGATCCACACCGAGGAACAGCACGGCGGCCAGCAGCAGCGGCATCACGCCCTGCGCGGCCCCGCCGCCGGCATTGCCCCAGCCCGCCGACGCGGCATTGGCCGTACCCACCACGTTTGGCGCGAACATCACCGACGTGTGGTACTGCGTGATCACGAAGCTGGCACCCACCGCACCAATCAGCAGGCGGAAGAACAGGAAGGTCTCGTAACTCTGCGCGAACGCCACGCCGATCACGGGGATGGCGCCGATGGCGAGCAGGCCGGTGTAGGTCTTGCGCGGGCCAAAGCGATCACACATCGGCCCGATGATCAGGCGCACGATGATGGTGACGGCCACGGCGGCGATATTGATATTGGCGATCTGACCAGGCGTCAGACCGAATTCACCCTTGAGCACGGGCATCAGCGGCGCACAAGCGAACCAAGCGAAGAAGCAGACGAAAAACGCCATCCAGGTCAGGTGGAAAGCGCGCATCTGCGGCGTGCTGAAATTCAGCAGTTCGATCCGGGTGGCTTTGCCGTTCATTCTCGTGCTCCAAAAACAAAAGGCGTCCCGAGAATCTGGCAAGAGTGACCAGTTCAGGGGACGCCGTTGTCCTGACAGACGGCTACATGGCATAGCCGTCGTTTTATGTGGGGTGGGACAGTCGCCGTTGACCGGCCCACGCTCTATATCGCAAGCGGTGTGCCAGGGGTGGGAAGTGGCTTGGAGGGGGCTTGGGACGGAAAAAAGCGCCGAACAAGTGCGTTTTGATGCCCGTATGCGCGTTATGGTGCAGCGCCAGACTTGGGCGTTCGCACGGCTATGGTGCAGTGCAATGTGCGGGGGCGGTGCGTGGGACTACTTCAAGAGCGTCTTGGCAATCCGCATCTGGGCGTTCTCAAACGCGGGCGCGAAATCGTCCAGATCGCGGTTCGACATGCCCACCGCAGCGGACTTGCCAACATCCATCCACGTGCCGATGGCACGACAGACTTGCCTAAGCACGCGCTGGACTGCGGACGAATCCAGCCTGAAGTAGCTTGCCACGCCGATGACGGCTTTGATGGAATCCACCGGGCCATAGGCTTCATCGAGCCAAAGCTTGAGTTCCTGGTCCTTGTCGGGGAAGGGATTGATGTCGAACGCGGGCGCCAGGCGCCATTGTCCGTGAGCGACGTGGAGAAAACCGTGGTTTTGCACGTGGTCGTCGACATTCGTAATCAGCAGATTGAAGACGAGGCGACGCCATAGCTCTTCAAGGTCCTCGGCGGGACGCGCACTGTTTGCAATGATGGTTTCCGCGATCTGCGTGTAGGCGTGGTCGTCTTGCCGGGATGCCTGCATCATTGAACCGGCGGAAAGATAGGGAATCCGGCCTCCGCCTTCAACGCGATCGAACCGGCGAATCAGTGCCACGGGGATGTCGTCGGACATGACGACGCGCGAGTCGGAGACGTTGATTCCGGCTGCAGCAGCCAGTTGCAGGGCAAGGACTTCGCCTCGGGTGACGCTGCGATCGTCCTTCACGCTGGGAAACTTTCCGATCGCCAGATGCCCGTCGTCGTCGACGATCGTGCATTTCGGGCGCATGCCGCCTATCGACGTTCCCCGGCCGCGCAGATATCGCAGGTCGGCTTCCGTTTCCTTGTTCAATTCCACTGCGCGCGACGCCGCCATCAGTTGCGCAAGCTCCAGAAGCGGTGGTGTGCCGCGCTCACCGTCTTCAATGACGCGCAGGAAACGCCTGGTTTCTGGATCGACGAGTCTGATGGCGCCGATCCGGCTTGTGTCGTCGACCCCGAGCAGGTAGTCCATTTCGGTCAGTTCTGCCGATGGCACAGGAAGGTCGTTTCGCTGCGCAGCTTTACGGCGCTTGGCATGGTCGCGCGCGATCACGCGGCAGCCCCAACCATCGGGTTCGGTGTCCGCAAACGCGAAATGGAAGATTGAGTCGTCTTTGCTCGGTGCTTTCCGGAACTGGTTGCCTGAGACGAGAGGAAGGTCAGGGGAGACCGAGAACTTTGCCGAGTCGGATAGCCAAGCGGCGTCGTAGGCGAATGACGAATGCTCCCGTCGTCCGTCACGGGCATAGGCGAGTTCGCCAAGCGGTATGGCCCGCTGACCCAAGGCGACGCCAACCTTCTTCCGCGTCGGGGCCATGGATCAGAGTGCTCCCGAATCAGGCTTTTGCTTCTTGCCTCGAACCCGCTGAGGAAGTTGTTCATTCATCAGGGTCAGCCCGATGTCGTCGTCGGCAGTCTCCAGCAAGCCGCTGATCTTTTCCAGTTCGCCCAATACGAACATTGCTTGCGCGATGGTGCCGATCGGAATGCGGGGGTCGCCTTTTTCCAGGCGTCGCAGCGTGGACACAGATGTCTGGATGCGTTCGGCCATCGACTGCTGGGTCAGCATCCGCCTCCTTCGAGCCATCGATAAATCGCGACCGAGCTTTATCAGAGCGCGCGAAACCGGAGTAGGGACGACGGCGGTGTTCCTATCGCTCATGTACGATCTTTTAGGCGGTTTAATCGATCCCATGTGAGCGCTTATATTCTTTCGGAGGTTGCTGCATTATTGGGCAAGCATCATCCAGCCGTCAAGCAGCATCGATTTAATCGCTCGCATATGAGCGCTTATTTGTGTTTAGTACTCATGAGTGAGCGCTAAAGCTCGTTGAGGCGCTCATCATGTCTGCTTCGGCGGCGATGGCTAGTCGTCTGCTCTGACTGGCACCAACAACGAAATCAACGCCATTTCATTCGGTGCCACAGGATCGTTGTTTTCGTCGACAAGCGCTGCGCGGACCTTGAGGCCGTTGACCTTCGAGCGGATTTCGGCCGGGCCTTGTCCGCAGGTTGTCAGGTGGTCGTCGCCCCATTGCATCAAGCCCACGATCACGGGCAGCAGCTCGACCGCGGCGCGGGTGGGGTGATAGGCAAAGCGCTCGCGCTCGCCCGGCTCCTTGTAGCCAATCTTGCGGAGCAGGCCGGCCTCGGTCAGCGTTTTCAGCCGGGCAGACAGGACGGCGGGCGAGCACTGGAGCCGCTCCAGGAAATCGTCGAATCGTCGCACACCCGAGAACACATCCCGCAAGATAAGAATGGTCCACTTCTCGCCGATGAGCGACAAGGTGCCGGCAATCGAGCACTGAGCAAAGTCAGCGGGGCTGATCGTCGGGGTTTCGGGTGACGCGATAGGTGTCTTGTCCATGACTTCAGCATAGCAGCCCTAACTTCATTTGCAAAAGCTAGGGTTTCGACTATGCTTCTGGCTATGTAAAACGTAGTCAGGGGTTGTCATGAGCCAAACACAGGGTGCTGCTGCTTATACGGGGATGCCGAACGCGGAAGAATCGTGGCAGGTATCGGGCGGTGCGCGCGTGACGCTGCGCGCGGTACGGCACACGGACCGCGCCGGGCTGCGCGCCTTCATTGATGGCTTGTCGCTGGAGAGCCGCTACTACCGCTATCTGACCGGCGGACGGGTTGCCGACACGATCATCGAGAGTTTCATTGGCTATCGGCCGGATCGCGATGTGGCCGTGGTGCTGACTTCGCCGTCGCCGGATGGTGAGGAGACGATCATTGGCAAGGCCGAATACGTGGTGAATGCCGAAGGCGTGGCCGACCTCGCCGTCGTGGTGGCCGATGGCTGGCAGGGCAAGGGGCTGGGGCGGCGCCTGATCCAGCGGCTCCAGAACATTGCGCGGACCCGCAAGCTGCGGGGGATGCGTGGCGACGTCCTCAGCGAGAACCGCCGCATGCTGGCGATCATGCGCGAGTGCGGCTTCTCCGCACGCCGCAATCCGGAGGACAGCTTCCTGCATGAAGTCAGCCTGACGCTGGGCGCGCCTGCCCCGGCACATCCCGGCCGGCTGACGCCTCAGTGGTTGCCAGCCGACTGGTTCGCCGCCAACTGAGCTTCGTCCTGCGGCGGCGGTCGCTTTCCGCGCGCCGTCACTGTGCAGCCGATGGACGCCGTGATGATGGCCCCGATGGCCACCCACTGGATGGGCGTCAGCTGTTCGTGCAGGAAGGCCAGTCCAGCCAGTGCGCCCATGGCCGGCTCCAGGCTCAGCAGAATGCCGAATGTGCGGCGCGGCAGCCGCTTCAACGCCACCATTTCCAGCGAATAGGGAATCGCGCTCGACATCAGGCCGACGGCCAGCCCGGATAGCAGCAGCGCCGGGCTGAACAGGTCGGTTCCTGCATGCGCCACGCCAAACGGCACCGCCACGATGGCTGCCATGGTCATGCCCAGCGAGGTCGCCTGCCCACCATGGGCGTTTCCCGCCATCTGGCCGAACACGATATAGAGCGCCCAACCCACGCCGGCAGCCAGCGCGTAGCCGATACCGACCGGGTCCAGATGCGTCGAGGCTTCGCCGAGCGGTAGCAGCAGGATCAGACCCAGTACGGCACATGCGATCCACACGAAGTCGATGGCGCGGCGTGATGACAGCACCGCCACCGCCAGTGGCCCGGTGAATTCGATCGCAATGGCCAGACCCAGGGGGATCGTGCGCAGCGACATATAGAACAGCAGGTTCGTGGCGCCGAGCGCGGCCCCGTACAGCGCGATGGCGCGGGCATGGGCGCCCGACAGCGGAAAGCGCCAGGGCCGCCAGACAGCAATCAGGATCAGCGCGGCGAACGACACGCGCATGGCAACCGTGCCTTGTGCGCCGACGGCGCCAAACAGGCTTTTGGCGAACGATGTGCCAATGCATAGCGACGCCATCGACGCGATGAGCGCCAGCACGGCAAGCAGCGTATCGCTCTGTTTGAGGCGGGAAAGCGGCAATTGTGATCCTGGGTGCGATGGCCCCGTGGCGGGGTGGTGCGGCATCATGCCCCAACATTGCGCGGCCAACCATGCACAGATGCCGTGATCCGCCACTGTACAGTTGCCTCCGACGCCGCATCTGGCGAAGCGCGGTGCCACGCACTATGGTTGAGAGACCCCAGCGGGGCAGACACCCCCTTTCCAGGAGATCGCCATGGAAGCCAGTGCCGTCCGCCGTCATGTTGTCATCACCGGTGCCGCCGGCGCCCTCGGCCGTGCCATCGCCAGCCGGTTTGCAGCGGAAGGCGCGCGGCTTGCGCTGATCGACCGCGACCTGCAGCATCTGCAGAGCGTGTTCGCCCATCCCGAACCCGACCACGGCGGTACCTTGCTGCACGCCGCCGATGTCACATCGGATACGGCCATGGCCCCGGTGGCAGCAGCCATCCTCGATGCATTGGGCTCGGTCGATGTGCTTGTGCATGTGGCCGGCGGGTTCGAGATGGGTGAGCCCACCCACGCGCTGAGCCGCGAGTCGTTTGTACGGATGATGGATCTCAATGCATGGTCCTTCGTGGCCGTTACCGGCCACTTCATTCCGGCGATGAAGTTCCAGCAGCGCGGAAAAGTAGTGGCCGTGTCCGCGCGAGCTGCCAGCCAGGGCGCCGCGGCGATGGGCGCCTACACCGCGTCCAAGAGCGCGTTGCAGCGGCTGGTAGAAAGCCTGTCCCACGAGGTGCGTAGCTCGGGCATCAACGTGAACAGCATCGCCCCGAGTATTCTCGATACCCCCGCCAACCGGCACGCGATGCCTGCTGCCGACCATGCGCTTTGGGTGTCTACCGGCGCGGCGGCGCGCGCCGTGGCGTTCCTGGCCTCGGATGCGGCAGAGGCGGTGCATGGGCAGCATATGGTGCTGGATGGATTGAGCTAGTTGACCAGGCGCATGCCGTTTTCCTTTGCTTTGCGATCGAACGTGAGCGTCTGCGAGCAGCCGGCCGCCTCACATGTGCGCGTGATCAGGCAGTCGGCGAAATCGCCTTTTTTCTCCCGGAACAGGTGTAGCGCCGATTTCACGACATCGGATGATTCCACGACCAGTTCGTCGCTGCGGATCATGTATTCGACGACGCGCGCGATCGTGCTCCGGTCCGCGCCGTAGTGGCGCCGCATGGTCCAGACCACCTCGACCAGCACGGCAATCGGGATGAAACCCCGCAGGCTCGTGGAGAGTGACCTCATGATGGAAGTCGCCCTCGGTGTCATGCTGGGGTCATCTCGCGCAAGGAATCTCAGCACGATGTTCGAATCCAGTCCGATCATGCGAAGCTCCCGAGGTAGTGCGCGCTGGCTGCGTCGGCAATGACTGCGTCCAGTTCTTCCAGCGTTGGCGCGGAACATGAAGCCAGATGGCCCAGACAGCCTTCGAGCTGCACCACGGAACACCGCTGGCCCGGCCGAAGCGGCGGCAGCGTCCGGTTGAAGTCGGCATCGGCGCGGGTATCCAGCGTTTCAAGATCCGCAACAGCCGCGCCAATCTCTTCCTCGGTCGGCGTCCGCACCCGGCCCAGGCAGCCTTCGAGATGGTGGATCGAGAAATGATGGTCGGCTGCCAAGGTGGTGTCAGCGAATGTGGATGCCGATGTGGATGCCGATGTGGAAGCCGTGGTGTCGGCTGCCAGGGTTGCTGCATTCATGGTTGTGCCCCTCGGTTGGTTGTTGGCCCGGCAGCGCATTGGCGCCCGGTGCAACCATTCTCGGATGAGGGCCGACGAAGCGATATGGGACGGTTCTCAAAGTGGCGGCCAGCCGTTTGCGTCCAATCAAAGGGTCAACCAAAGGGCCGGTCAGTCCCTCTCGGCGCCCAGCGGCGGCGCAATGTCCTCCAGCGCCCGTCGTTCTGCATCCACGCCGAATCGCAGCGCCATCAGCCCCGCCACGATCACCAGGGTGGCGCCGATGCCGTAGCCGATAGCCACCGCGCCGCGGCTGCCGGTCTCGATCAGCATGCCGAACAGCACTGGCGCGATGAAACCACCGGTGCCCGTGCCCACGGCGTAGAACACGGAGATGGCCAGCGCGCGCATTTCCAGTGGGAAGACCTCGCTGGCGGTCAGGTAGGCCGAGCTTGCGGCTGCCGACGCCAGGAAGAACACGGCGGACCAGCATAGCGCCTGCGAGCGCGCATCGAGGTGTCCTTCCACAAAGGCCCAGCCCGTGGCCGCAAGTCCGATCCCGGAAAGCACATAGGTCACGGCAATCATCTTGCGACGCCCGATGCGATCGAACAATGGTCCTAGCAGGAACGGACCCAGCGCGTTGCCGAGCGCGAACGGGAAGATGTAGAGCGCCACGCGCTCGTCCGGCACGGCATAGAAGCGCGTCAGCACCAGCGCGTAGGTGAAGAAGATGGCGTTGTAGAAGAATGCCTGCGCCACCATCAGCGCCAGCACCACAACGCTGCGCGAACGGTAGCGGTGGACCAGCAGGCGCACGATATCGCCCAGCGCGGGGATGGGTTTGCCGGCATAGGCCACCAGGGCGCGCGGGTCCACGGCGGGCAGCGGGCCATGCTGGCGTGATACCTCGGCTTCAATGGCGTCGATGACCCGGCCGGCTTCCGCATGCCGGCCATGGGTGGTCAGCCAGCGTGGACTCTCCGGGATATGCCGGCGGATCAGCACGATAGCCACGGCCAGCAGGGCGCCCAGGCCGAAACAGACACGCCAGCCCCAGACCGGGCCGAATACACGAGGATCGAGCAGCACCAGGCTGAGTCCGGCCCCCAATGCGGCGCCGAGCCAGAAACTGCCATTGATCGCCAGGTTCACACGGCCGCGCACGCGGGCGGGGATCAGTTCGTCGATGGCCGAGTTGATGGCTGCGTATTCGCCACCGATGCCCAGGCCTGTGACAAATCGGCACACCGCGAAGAACGCGAAGTTGGGCGAGAAGGCGGTGGCGAGCGTGGCAGCCATGTAGACCGCCAGCGTGGCGAGGAACAGCTTCTTGCGGCCGAGCCGGTCGGCCATCCGCCCGAAGACCAGTGCGCCGAACACAGCCCCGAGGATGTAGAGCGAGCCGCTCCAGCCCACCTGCGTGGCATCGAGCGCCAGCGTGTCGGGCCGTTCCAGCACGGCGCCCACCGAACCGACCAACGTGACTTCCAGACCGTCGAGCACCCACGCAACGCCGAGCGCAATGGCTACACGCCAGTGCCATGCCGACCACGGCAGACGGTCAAGTCGTGCGGGAATGTCCGATTGCCAGCCGGTGGAGGAGGGTTGTGTCATGAGTGTGAATGCGGCGCTGGGCGATACGCAGCGCCGTATTCACGGGATGATAAGCACAGGCAGGGCACTTGCCTGTCGGTGAACCACTGATACGCCGTCAGCCCATTCGACCCACGGCGGCCAGCATCGAGCGGCCGTGCGCGGTGATCTGCGGGCAAGGGCGTTTGCCCTGTTCGGATTGCAGGACCACCAGTTCGTGGTTGATCAGGGCGTCGAGATCGACGGGATCGATTTCACGCGATGCGGCAGTGGTGTCGTTACGCGTTTGGGGGCCATTGCCGATCAGCATCAGCGTGGCAAGTTCATGTGGGCTCAGCACGGTGTTCTCCTTGGCGAGAGGGGAGCGGTTGCTGGGGACATAGGGACGCGCTTCTCAGCGGTACTTCATCGGCGATGTGCCGATGCTGGGGGGCGCCTCTCCGTCGAGATTCTGGACTATCGCGCTGCAGCTTGCACGCTGCATTGCATCGTGATCCGCAGTCGACAGTCATTGCATTGGACGGGGCGCCCCGGCATCGGTTCCGGACCGATACAAAACCGCTACACAACGCAGGGTTGTCATCCCCTCGTCATGCAGGCTTCGCCTTGCCTGCATGATGCAACAGGATTGTCATCTGATGATGCAAGCCCCTCACGCGCTCATGGCGATGCCGTCGCTGCGCGGGTCGTGGGCGCCTGCACGGTGTCCGTCGTCGTACAACGCGATGGCACCGGGATGGCCTGCCAGCGGGCTTTGCGCGGGGATGACGCTGACCTCGTGCCCGCGCGCGGCCAGCGCAGCGATCACATCGTCGCCGGCATCGGCCTCGATCTTGAGGCTGTCGCGCGTATCGGAGAATGTGCGGCCGAGCAGAAAACGTGGCCGCGACAGCGCGGTGAGCGGGTCCATGCCGTGGTCGATCATTCGGGTCAGCACCGCCGCAAGCGTCTGCGGCTGACCATCCGCACCCTGTGTGCCATAGAGCAATCGCGGCTTGCCGCCGCGCAGGTACATGCCGGGGTTCAACGTATGAAACGGACGCTTTCCTGCTGCAATGCAATTGGGATGCCGCGTGTCCGTGCTGAAGGCGGCGCCACGGTTGTGCCACAGGATGCCGGTATCGCCGGCCACCACGCCGCTGCCCCAGTCGAAATACACGGTCTGCAGCACGCTCGCGCAGCGGCCTTCGCTATCCACTGCCGCCAGATACACGGTGTCGCCATGCTGGTAGACGTGTGGCCACGGCAATGCGTGCGTCATATCGATATGCGCGGCCAGTGCGGAAAGGCGCGTCGGCGACAGCATCTCGTCCGTCGGCACGGCATGGAACTCGGGGTCCGCCACGTAGCGGTTGCGTTCGATGAACGCCTGTTTCACGGCCTCCACGAGCACGTGGTAGTAGTCCGCGCTGCCTTCCTCCAGGCTCCCGATGTCGAACCGCTCCAGGATGCCCATGATCTGCAGCGTGGTCACACCTTGCGTGGGCGGCGGCAGGCTCAGTAGCTCGCCGCCGCGATACGGCACGCGCAGCGGCGCTTCATCGCGCGCGGCAGTGCGGGCCAGATCCTGCATCGACAACGGAGAACCCGCTTCGCGCAGACCAGCGACGATACGCTCGGCCAGTTCGCCTTCGTAGAATTCGCGCGCGCCATGCGTGGCAATGCGCGCCAGGCTGCGGCCCAGCGCGGGTTGGCGCAGCCAATCGCCGGCTTCGGGCAGCCTGCCATCAGGCATGAACGTGCTCGAGAAGCCGGGCCAGCTACCAACTTCGTCCTTGCGGAACGCTTGCCAGAAGCGTTGCGATGGCGTGACCTCGAATCCTTCATGCGCCAGCGTGATGGCGCGCTGGAACAAACTGCTCCAATTCTGGGTGCCGCCCCACTGGCCGCGGCTGATGGCGAACGCGCGGTCCCAGGTATCGACCGTGGCAGCGGTGGTGAGGGCGGACGCGGCGCCGCGCGTGGGAATCGCATCGCCGTAGTCCGGCAGCGTGCCGGCGGCCTGCCCTATGCCGGACAACGTGCGCACGTTGCCCGCGCCATCGCTGACGATGAAGAACGCATCGCCGCCCAATCCCGTGAAGTGCGGGTAAGTCACGGCCAGCGTTGCGCCGATGGCGATCACGGCCTCGATGGCATTTCCGCCGGCGCGCAGGACTTCCAGCCCCGCCTCGCTGGCCAGTGCATGCGGGCTGGTGACCATGCCCGCGCGGGAAGTGGCGAGCCGGCTCATGCGTGTTGTCCGCCGAGGTAAGCCTGCACCAGTGCGGGATCGCGCGCCAGCGTCTCCGCATCGCCGCTCGCCACCACGCGGCCTTCTTCGAGCACGTAGGCGCGGTCTGCCAGAGACAGCGCAAGTGCCGCCATCTGGTCTACCAGCAGAATCGTGATCGAGGCTTCGCGCAGCTTGTCGAGCGAGGCGAACAGTTCGTCGATAACCTTCGGCGCGAGGCCCAGCGATGGCTCGTCGAGCAGCACCACGGTCGGCTTCGACATCAGGCCACGCGCCACGGCCAGCATCTGCTGCTCTCCGCCGGACAGCAGCCCGGCGCGCTGATGCTGCCGCTCGCGCAGACGCGGAAAGCGCGTGAACATCGATTCAACCCGCTGCAGCATCTCTGAGCGCGCGATGCGGCCAGAGGGGAAGGCGCCGAGTTTCAGGTTGTCGAGCACTGACAGTTCAGGGAAGACCTGCCGGCCTTCGGGCACCAGCACCACACCCATTTCGACGATGCGTGCGGCATCGAGTCGGGCCAGGTCGGTGCCGTCGAATGTGATGCCGCCTTGCACAGGGCGATGCAGGCCGGCCATCGCACGCATCAACGTGGATTTGCCTGCACCATTGGCGCCGAGGAGCGCCACCATCTCGCCCTCGCGCACCTGCAGATCCACATCGTGCAGCACGGGGGCCGCGCCATAGCCGGCACGCAGGCGGCTGACGCCGATGACTTCGGGCAACTGCGCAGCGTTCTTCGATGCCGCCCGATGACGCGTAGGTACCGCTGCCGCATCGCCGAGATACGCGCGGCGCACGGCGGGGTCCTCGCGTACGGCATCGGGCGTGCCCGCAGCCAGATGCTGGCCTGCGTCGATCACGACGATGCTGTCCGACACGTCCATGACCAGCGACATATCGTGTTCGACCAGACCCACGGCCACGCCGCTATCGGCAATCTTGCGCAGCAGTCGGCCCAGCGTGGCCTTGTCTTCGCGCGAGAGGCCAGCGGCCGGTTCATCGAGCAGCAGCACGGCAGGACGCGTGGCCAGTGCGCGTGCGATTTCCACGAGTCGGCGATCCACGTGCGCGAGGTCCGCCGCGCTCGTGTCGGGGTTGCCCATGTAGCCGCAGGCGGCCAGCAGTGCGCGGGCTTCGTCGCGTACGGACGGTGCGGTGAAACCGGCAATGCCGAGGAACGTCCCGAGCTTGCCGCGCGACAGCGCAATCGCCACGTTATCCAGCGCACTCATGCCCGCGAACAGTTGCGTAGTCTGGTAGGTGCGAGAGATGCCTTGCCGCGCGCTGTGGCACGCGCCACGAGCGGGCAGGGTGTCGCTGCCGAGCTTGCGACCCCCCGCGCGCGGACGGTAGTAGCCTGACAGCATGTTCAGGACGGTGGACTTGCCCGCACCGTTGGGGCCGATCAGGCTCGTCACCTGTCCAGGCGGCAGATCGAACGAGAGGTTGTCCACGGCACGCACGCCGCCGAACACCATCGACAGACCGAGCGCGGAAAGTCCTCGCCGCGCCTCTGGTGCGCGCGCGGGCAGCGTGGCACCGGTCACGGCGTCGTGCTGGGCTGCGGCCTTGGGATGCAGGCGGCGGAACGCGGATGTTGCGACACCAACGAGACCGGTCGGTGCAACCCACAACACCACCAGCAGCAGTACGCCGAAGCACAGCAGGCGCAGGTTTTCCAGGCTCGACAGGATCTCGGGCAACAGGCCGACGATGATCGCGCCTGCCACCGGGCCAGCCACCGTGCCCGCGCCACCAATCATCACCACGAGCACGAACAGGATCGACTGCAGGAACGAGAACATGCCCGGCGTGACCATGCCCTGCAAGGGCGCGAAGAGACCGCCTGCCAGACCGGCCAGTGCTGCCGAGAATGCGAAGCCTACGGTCTTGACCACCAGTGGATTCACGCCGATCGATGCAGCGGCGGCTTCGCTGTCGCGTACTGCACGCATCGCGGCACCCCAGCTACCGCGCGAAATGCGCGCGTAAGCCGCCAGCGCCACACCGAGTACGGCGATGGCGATCAGCGCCAGCGCGCGCTCGCCACCTTCGACACCAGGCAGCGAAGGCTGCGCGATACCCATCAGGCCATTCTGGCCGCCGGTCAGGGCACGCCATTCCACCGCACCGTGTTCGACGATAAAGCCGAAGGCGATGGTCACCATCGCCAGACCCGGCCCCTTGACACGTAGCGCAGGCAGCGCCAGCAATGCGCCGAGTACGGCGGCGATCAGCATGCCCACCGGCCATGCGGCCCAGAAGCTCCAGCCGGCCTGTCCGGTTAGGATCGCCACCGTATAGGCGCCGATGGCGTAGAAACCGACATGGCCGAACGAAACCTGCCCAGTCAGCCCAAGCAGCAGATTCAGTCCGACGCCGCAGATCGCCAGCATCGCAACGCCAGCAATCACGAACACAAAGTAGCCGTTGAGCGTTAGCGTGAGCGCGGCCGATGCCACCAGCACGGCGATCATTGATGCGATCTGCAGCGGCGTGCCGAGGCCGAGCACGGGTGCGGCGGCGCGGGGTGCGTTGGCAGCAGGCGCTGTTGGCAGCGTCGAAGTCATTGTCTTGCTCATACCTTGCGTACCTCCGCGCGACCGAAGAGGCCATCGGGCCGCAGGGCCAGGATGGCGATCACCAGCGCGAACGTGATGATCTGGGTGTAGCTGGAACCCAGCGATGCCGTGATCAGTGCCTCGACCAAGCCGAAGATCAGGCCGGCGACCATCACGCCCCATGCGCTCGACAGTCCGCCGAGAATCGCCACGGCAAACGCCTTGAGACCGAAGACCGTGCCCATGTCTGCCTGCACATTGAACAGCGGGGCGATCAGCACGCCAGCGATACCGGCGAGCAATGTGGAGAGTGCGAATGCGCCAGCGACGGTGCGACGGATGGGAATCCCCATCAGGCGTGCGGCATCGCGGTTCTGCACCACGGCCAGCATCGCCACGCCCCAGCGCGATTTGCGCAGCACGTAGTGGAGGACTGCGGCCAGCGCCAGGCCCACGACGGGAATCACGAGTTGCAGCGGATAGACACCCACGCCCGTGCTGCCGAGTTGCACCGACTGCGTGGCAAGCGGGGAGGGAAGGCTGCGCGGCTCCGTGCCGAACCACAGCATCACCACGTTATCGAGCACGATTCCCAGTGCTACGGTTGCCATCAGCCACGCGTTGGAGCCACGGCTTGCAAACGGACGCACTGCGAGGAATTCGACGGCAAGGCCGTAGAGCGCGCACAGCGCGAGCGCCAGCAGGATAGCCAGCGGCATCGGCCAGCCCAGCGTCTGCGCGAACGTGTAGGTGAGCACGGCGCCCAGCATCATCGAGCTGCCCTGCGCGAAATTGACCGTGGCCGATACCGCGTAGGTGATGTGAAATCCCAGCGCCATCAGCCCGTACATGCTGCCCAGGCCAAGCCCGCTGATCAGGGCGGATATCCATAACATGGTGAGTCCTTATTCTTTCTTCTTTCGGGGTGTTCTCCCCTCTCCCGCAAGCGGGAGAGGGGCGGGGGAGAGGGCCAGCGGTGCAAATTGCCATGTGGTCGGCAAGCAGACCCTCCGGCCCTCACCCCCAACCCCTCTCCCGCCGCGCGGGAGAGGGGAGCAAAAACAGCGGGATATCAAAATGCTGTCGGTGTTCGCCCCTCTCCCGCATTGCGGGAGAGGGGCGAACACAATGCGGCGGAAACAGGAAGCCTTACTTCTTCACCGGCACGATCCGGTTGTCGATGAACTGCGCCCACACGTAGTCGTTCTCGCCCAGCGCGTCATGCTGTTGCGGCGAGAACGGCTTCACGTAGGTCTTGATCAGACCTTCGTAGCGGTCGATCTTGTAGAAGCCTTCGCGGATCGCGTCGCCCTTGGTGCTGCCGGCCTTGGCGATAGCAAGCGCGGCGAGTTGCGTGGCGTCGTACGCATTGGCTACGCCCACTGCAGGCGTGATGTCGTCGGGCCCCTTGATGTCGCTGTACTTGGCCTTGAGGTCGGCCACTACGCGATTGCTGACCGGAGTCTGGGTGCCGAAGAAGCTGTACGTCTGCACGAAGTGAACGTTCTTCGCGTTCGGTCCCGCCAGTTCGGTGAAACGGCCGCCTGCGGGGCCCCAGTGCGAAACCACCGGCACCTTCCAGCCCATGCGATCGAGCGATTTCACGACCTGTGCCGACGGCCCCACGTTGCCGACCATCAGCAGCACATCGGCACCGGCAGCCTTCAGGCGGCCCAGTTGCGGCACCACGTCTACATCGGTGCCTTCGAATTTCTCGATGCCCACCGGCTTGCCGCCCTTGGCGGCCATCGCGGCGACGATGCCTTTCTCGTTCGATTCACCCCACGGGTTGTTCACGAGGATCAGGCCAACCTTGGTGGCGCTGAAAGTCTTCTGCGCGTACTGCACCATGGCCTTGTCCACCACTTCGTCCACTGCCGAGACACGGAAGGCAAAGTTCGGATTCGCGCCGTTATGCGTGATGGGCGTGCCTGCGGCCCACGGACCCATGAACGGCACCTTCTCCTGGTTGGCGATCGGCACGATGGCCAGCGAGACCGGCGTATCGAGACCGCCGAACAGCACCGCCACCTTCTCCTTGTAGATCAGTTCGCGCGCAGCCAGCACACCCTTGGCCGGGTTGCCTTCGTCGTCGCGGCGCACCAGTTCCAGCTTGCGGCCGCCCAGCAGGCCGCCACGGGCGTTGATCTCGTCGATGGCGATGGTGATACCGCGCGTCAGCGATTCGCCCGCCCGCGCAGACTGGCCGGACAGCGCCGTGATCAGGCCGATCTTGATGGTGTCGGCGGCGAGCGCCGGCAGCGTGGTCATCGCAAGGGCGGCAGCGGCGGTGGCGAGCAGTGCGCGGCGTTGGGGACGAAACATGGCAGATCTCCGGGGGTTGGATGGGATTCGCCGGGTGGGCTTGCAAGAGCCATGCCACGGCGTTGACAAATCCACCCCAAGGTCCGCGACATAACGGATTTCCAAGCGTTGACGATCTGGCCCGCAATTTGCGAACGATTGGTATCGATCAGTGTATACGATCACAAACGGGGCGCCACGCACGAAGGCGGTGCGTACGGACCCGGCGGATGCACCAACCAGAAGAAAGGCAACGTTCATGACCCTCAATCCGAGTCCGCTGGCTGCCGCGCAGGCGGCTGCGACGCCCACGTTCGGTCCGCTGCGCCACCATGGCCGCTTTCCGTATCGGCCCATCATCGATGTCGATCACTTCCGCTGGCCGAATGGCGCACGGCTGGCCGTCTATCTGGGCTTCAATATCGAGCACTTCGCGTTTGGCGAGGGGTTGGGTGCGAACCTCGGCCCCGTATCGCCGCAGCCTGACGTGCTGAACTACAGCTGGCGCGAGTATGGCAATCGCGTGGGCGCATGGCGTTGCCTGGAGTTGTTCGATCAGTTGGAGATGCCTGCCGGCGTGATCCTGAACACCGCGCTCTACGATCACTGCCCGGAACTGCTCGACGCCTGTCTGGAACGTGGAGACGAACTGATCGGCCATGGTCATACCAATGCGCATCGGCAGAGCGAATTCGATGAAGCAGGGGAGCGCGCACTGATCGAACATTGCCGCGACCGTATCCAGTCGCACAGCGGTCGCGCCCCGACGGGCTGGCTGTCGCCATGGATCTCCGAGACGATGGCCACGCCGGATCTGCTGGCCGAAGCCGGTTACCGCTACACGCTGAACTGGGCACACGATGACCGTCCGGTGCCGATGCAGACGCGCGACGGCGACGCGATCTGGTCGATTCCCTATCCGCAGGAACTGAACGATATCCCGATGATCATCGGTCGCCAGCTCGACGGCGCGGCGTTTGCCGATATGATCATCGACCAGTTCGACGAGATGCTGCTGCAGGCCAACCATCCGCAGCATCCCCAGCCGCTGGTGATGGGCATTGCGCTGCATCCGTATCTCGTGGGCCAGCCGTACCGGCTGCGCCACCTGCGGCGCGCACTGGCGCATATCGCCGCGCGGCGCTCGCATGGCGATGTGTGGATGACCACGCCCGGCGCGATCTGCGACGCGATGGAGCAGGTTGCGAAAACGGCTTCGCGCTAACATCATGGCCATCGTTTCCCTGACCGACGTCATGTCCAGCAAAGCCGCACGGAAGCCCGCCCCCGCTACCGAAGCGCCCGAGGCCATCGAGCCTGTGGACGCCGATACGCGCATCTACCAGGCCATCTTCGATGGCGTACTCAATCATCGTCTGACGCCCGGCACCAAGTTGCCCGAGCCCGAGCTATGCAGCCTGTTCGGCGTGGGCCGTGCCGTGGTACGCCGCGTGCTCGAGAAGCTCGCGCATGATGGCATCGTCGCACTGCGTCCCAACAAGGGTGCCGTGATTGCCGAACCCACGCCCGAGGAAACGAGCCAGATTTTCGAGGCGCGCCGCGCCATGGAGCGTGTGCTTGTGGAGCTGGCGGTGGAACGCGTGACGGAGGATGACCTGCGCGAACTGCGTCGCCAGCTTGCCGACGAACACGATGCCATGCACCGCTTCGACCAGCCATCGTGGGCGCGGCTGGCCAGTGGATTCCACCTGCGCATTGCCGCGCTGGCCCGCAACGCGGTGCTGCAACGCTACCTGACCGAACTGGTCTCGCGCTGCTCGCTGATCGTGGGGCTGTACGAGCCGCCGGGCCATGCACCGTGCGAGCACGACGAGCATGCGGCCATCGTGGCGTGCATCGAAGCACGCGATGCGGAAGGCGCCGTGGCCCGGATGGAAGCGCACCTGCGCGAACTGGAACAGCGGATCGAAACCTCGCGCATGTCGGGCGAGAAGAGCCTGGCGCAGATGCTTGGGCTGCCGCAGCCCTGAACAAAGGAAGAGTATGGAAATCGATTTCAGCGCGATCACCGAGTATCAGCGCTACAAACTCATGGCCAGCCTGATCGTGCCGCGACCTATTGCACTCGTCACCACGCTGGGTCCCGACGGCACCGCCAACGCCGCGCCGTTCTCGATGTTCAACATGCTGGGCGAAGAGCCTCCTATCGTCATGATCAGCGTGAACCGTCTTGACGACGGCGCGTTGAAAGATACCGCCGCCAACATTGTGCGGACTGGCGAGTTTGTCGTACACCTCGGCGATGAAGCGATGGTCGAGAAGATGCATCGATGCGGCGAGCGTTTGCCGCCTAACGTGAGCGAGCTCGCACACGTGGGCCTGACGCCCGCGCCGTGCACGCAGGTGGCCCCGCCCCGTATCGCGGAAGCGCCCGTGGCCTTCGAATGCAATCTTTGGGAAACGCTGGAGACAGAAAGCCGCCAGATCTTCATCGGTCGCGTGCTGCGCCTGCATGCACGCGATGGGTTGATCGATACGGAGCGCTGGCGCGTGCGGCTGCAGGAATATTTCCCCGTAGGCCGCTTCGGCGCCAGCTTCTATGTGACCACGCGCGACCGCTTCTCGCTGGAGAAGGATGCTGGCGCGGTTACCGCATCAACCGCGATCGACGAGATGTGAGCCCAGCGGCGCGGTGGCCGTCTTGCGCCGCGCCCGCCACTGGTCTGCCACAGCGATGATCTCGCCGACAATGCCGCGACGGAAAGTCAGCACGCAGATCACGAAGATGATGCCGGTGACCATCGTCACCGACTCGCCGAGCGTGTTGAACCACTCCACGCCAGTGGCGCTGGCCAGGAACATGCCGAGGTCACCGAGCTTGTTCTCCAGCGCGATTACCACCAGCGCGCCGACGATAGGGCCGGTCAGCGTGCCGAGGCCACCCACGAGCGTCATCAGGATGACGGCCCCCGACATCGACCAGTGCACATCGGTCAACGTCTCGAAGCCCAGCACGAGCGCCTTCAGCGAACCGGCCAGACCGGACAACGCAGCCGACAGCACGAATGCCAGCAGCTTGAAGCGGTCCACGTCATAGCCCAGCGACACCGCGCGCGGCTCGTTCTCCTTGATCGCCTTCAGGATCTGCCCGAACGGCGAGTGGATCGTACGCACGATCAGTGCGAACGCTACCACCACGATGGCCAGCACCACGTAATACAGCGTCAGGTCGCTGTCGAGCGGCAGGAAGCCGAGCAGCTTGCCGCGCGGGATGCCCTGAATGCCGTCCTCGCCTCCCGTGAACGGTGCTTGCAGGCAGAAGAAGTACAGCATCTGCGCGAGCGCCAGCGTGATCATCGAGAAATAGATGCCCTGGCGACGAATCGCCAGCGCGCCCATGGCCCATCCAGCCAACGCGGCGAATGCCGTACCTGCCAGCAGACCGAGTTCAGGCGTGAGTCCCCATTCCTTCATGGCGTGTCCGGCCACATAGCCCGCGCCGCCGAAGAATGCGGCATGACCGAACGACAGCAGCCCGGTATAGCCAATCAGCAAGTTGAATGCGCAGGCGAACAGCGCGAAGCAGAGCACCTTGAGCACGAAGACCGGATAGACGCCCAGCGCGGGCGCCAGCAGCACGGCCAGCAGTGCCACGCCATAGACCGCGAACTGGCCGCGGCGATTTTGGTTTTGCAGCATTATTTTTCCTTCCCGAACAGACCTGCGGGACGCAGCAGCAACACGATCACCATGATGAAGAACACCACGGTCGACGACGCTTCCGGATAGAACACCTTGGTCAGGCCCTCGATCACGCCCAGCCCCAGGCCGGTGAGAATCGAACCCATGATCGATCCCATGCCGCCAATCACTACCACGGCGAAGACCACGATGATCAGGTTCTGGCCCATCAATGGCGACACCTGGATCACCGGTGCGGCGAGCACACCGGCAAACGCGGCCAGCGCCACGCCGAAGCCATACGTCAGCGTGACCATGAGCGGCACATTGACGCCGAAGGCTTCCACGATCTTCGGGTTCTCCGTGCCGGCGCGCAGGTAGGCGCCGAGCTTGGTCTTTTCAATCGTGTACCAGGTGGCGATGCACACCACCAGCGATGCCACCACCACCCAGGCACGGTAGTTCGGCAGCATCATGAAGCCGAGGTCCGTCGCGCCTTGCAGCAGTTCGGGCGGCGAGTAGGGCAGGCCGGACACGCCATAGATCGAGCGCAGCACACCTTCGATCACCAGCGTGATACCGAGGGTGAGCAGCAGGCCGTAGATGTGATCGAGCTTGTAGATCCAGCGCAGCAGCGTCTTCTCGATGAGCACGCCGAGCGCACCGGCCAGCAGCGGCGACAGCGCGAGCATGACCCAGTAGTTGAGCCCGGCGTATTCCATGCCGGCCCACGCCAGCACGGCACCCAGCATGAACAGTGCGCCGTGCGCGAAGTTGATCACGTTGAGCAGGCCGAAGATCACGGCGAGGCCAAGACTCAGCATCGCGTAGAACGCGCCGTTGACGAGCCCGAGCAGCAACTGCGAGAGCAGCGCGGGCAGGGGAATTCCAATATCGAATGTCATGAAATGCGTTATCCCTTTCCTGTCTACACGCCCAGCAGTTCATTGAGCACCGGCATCTTGGCCTGCAGCTCGTTCGCGGCAAAGCGCTCGACTATCGCGCCGTGCTCCATCACGTAGAAGCGATCCGCCAGCGGTGCGGCAAAGCGGAAGTTCTGCTCTACCATCACCACCGTGTAGCCCTTCTTCTTGAGCATCAGGATCATGCGCGCCAGTGCCTGCACGATGACCGGTGCCAGCCCTTCCGAGATTTCATCGAGCAGCAGCAGGTTTGCGCCGGTGCGCAGGATGCGGCCGACGGCCAGCATCTGTTGCTCGCCGCCA
>NZ_JBDKXK010000066.1:0-529 GCF_039710735.1 Cupriavidus sp. DL-D2
CCCTTCCGAGATTTCATCGAGCAGCAGCAGGTTTGCGCCGGTGCGCAGGATGCGGCCGACGGCCAGCATCTGTTGCTCGCCGCCAGAAAGACGCGTGCCCTGGCTCTGCTTGCGTTCCTTCAGGTTCGGGAACATTTCGTAGATCTCGGCCTCGCTCATGCCCTGGCTGGAACCTTTCAGCACCGGCGGCAGCAGCAGGTTCTCTTCGCACGAGAGCGACGAGAAGATCGCGCGCTCTTCGGGGCAGTAGCCAATGCCGTAGTGCGCAATCTTGTGCGTGGGCAAGTTGATGGTTTCCTTGCCATCGACCTTGATCGATCCCTTGCGTGCGCCGGTCAGGCCCATGATCGCGCGCATGGTGGTGGTGCGGCCTGCGCCATTGCGGCCCAACAGCGTTACCACTTCGCCACGATTCACAGTGAGGTCCACACCGTGCAGGATGTGCGATTCGCCGTACCAGGCGTGCAGGTCCTTGATTTCGAGAGCGGGAACGTTGGATGCGTTCGTGGACATATCAGTGCGCTCCCTG
>NZ_JBDKXK010000067.1:0-19250 GCF_039710735.1 Cupriavidus sp. DL-D2
GCAAGCCTCTAGCTGTCCTGCACACAAAAAAACTGACAGGCCCCAGAACCTCCGGCCCTCTCCCCCAACCCCTCTCCCACTGCGCGGTAGAGGGGAGTAAAACGGCGTCGAGGTGCTAGGCCGCGTAAACCTTCCCCGCCTGCATCACCACCTCGATCTTTGCCTGCGGACCTGCCAGCACGCCGATGTCTTTCAGCGGATCGCCATCCACCACCAGTACGTCGGCAATCGCGCCGGCCTGGATCACGCCGAGTTCGCCTTCACGCTGCAGGATTTCCGCGGCAATCGACGTCGCCGAGCGCACGGCTTCCGCATTGCCGAGCAGTTCGGCGCGGATCAGGAATTCCTCGGACTGGTATTGATGCATCTCGCCCAGCAGGTCGGAGCCGTAGCCCATCTTCACACCGGCTTCGGCGTAGATGGCCAGCGAGTCGCGGCCGGCCTGACGCACGGTTTCGATCTTGGCCACGGAGTCGGGCGGCAGGCCCAGACGCGCACCATCACGCGCCAGGGCGTCGTAGGTGATCAGCGTCGGCACTACGAAAGCGCCATGCTCGCGCATCACGCGTGCCGCTGCGGCATCCACGAGGTTGCCGTGCTCGATGGTGCGCGCACCGCAACGCACGGCGCGGGTAATCGCGCGCGGCGTGTAGGCGTGGGCCATGACATAGGTCTGTGCAGCCTCGGCTTCGGCCACGATCGCACGGATCTCGTCCTCGCTGTACTGCGTATTGCCGATGGGATCGGTCGGCGATGCCACGCCGCCCGAGGCCATGATCTTGATCTGCGTGGCGCCCTTCTGGATTTCCTCGCGCACAGCCAGACGCACGGCGTCCACGCCATCCACCACGCGCGCAATCGCGCCGGCACGGAAGGCGCAGGAGCAGGGCTCCAGCGTATCGGAGCGCGGACGGAAATCGCCGTGGCCACCGGTCTGCGACAGGGCCTTGCCCGACGGGAAGATGCGCGGGCCGGGAATCAGCCCCGTGGCTACCGCCTGGGACAGGCCCCAGTCGGCGCCGCCCGCATCGCGTACGGTCGTGAACCCGCGTTCGAGCATGCTGCGCATGATCGGCATGGCGCGGAACGCCACGAGCACGTTGGGCTGCACGGCGTTGAGGCCGAGGTTGGCCAGCGAGGCCAGCACGTGGACGTGCAGGTCGATCAGGCCCGGCATCACGGTCTTGCCGGTGACGTCGATCACGCGGGCATTGGGCGCGTGGATGGCCGAGGCGGACACTTCGACGATGCGCTCGCCGTCAATCAGCACATCATGGCGCGGCAGCAGGGCGCCGCGCACGGGATCGAGGACGTTGCCGCCCTTGAGCAGGATCTGGGTCATGGTGTTACTTGTTCTGGAGATAGGCGGGCTCGCGCACCAGACGCGTGCCGAAGAAACTGATGGCAGCGGCGATCATCACGTAGAACGCCGGGGCCATCGTGCTGCCCGTGCTGGCAATCAGCCACGTGATGAAGAACGACGCGAAGCCGCCGAAGATCGTCACGGCGAGGTTGTACGACACCGACAGACCCGTGGACAGCACCTTGGCCGGGAACATTTCCGAGAACGCGGCCAGGATCGGGCCGGTGTACGCGGCAATCAGCACGCCGAAGACCAGCTGGAACACCAGCAACGTGGCAAGGCTCGGTGCCTGGTTGATGTAGACGAACATCGGCCATGCCAGTACGAAGATCAGCGCGGCAGCGCCCGACAGGAAGCGGCGACGGCCATAGCGGTCAGCCAGCATGCCCACGATGGGCGCGAACACCAGGATGGCCAGGCCGCCCGCCATGCCGGCGATGAAGCCGGTGGACTGCGGCACCTTCAGCACCTTCACCGAGTAGGTCGGCATGTAGAACAACAGCACGTAGGTGCAGACCGTCCACAGGATCACCATCGAGAAGCTGGCGGCGGTCTGGCGCGGATAGTCGCGCAGCACTTCGGTCAGCGGCGAATCGGTCTTGTCGGTCGTGGCCTGGAACGTCGGCGTTTCGTCGAGGTTGTGGCGGATATAGAAGCCAACCGGTCCGATGATCATGCCGATCAGGAACGGCAGGCGCCAGCCCCAGCTGTTCAGCGCTTCGGCACTCAGCGTGGACGTGACGAACGTGCCCACCGCAGCGCCCAGCAACACGGCCACGCCGATGCTCGCCTGGATCCAGCTCGAGTAGTAGGCGCGCTGCTTCTCCGGCGCGTATTCGGTCAGGAATGCGGTAGCGCCGCCCATCTCGCCACCGGCAGAGAACCCCTGCATCAGACGCGCAATCACGATCAGCATCGGCGCGAACACACCGATCTGGTCATACGTCGGCGCGATGCCGATCAGCGTGGTGCCAGCCGCCATCAGCAGGATGGTCAGCGACAACGCTGCCTTGCGGCCCACGCGGTCTGCGTAGACACCGAGGATGATGCCGCCCACCGGACGCATGAAGAAGCCCACGCCGAACGTGGCCACGGCCAGCAACAGCGACGACAGGTCGTTACCCGTGGGAAAAAACAGTTTGGCGATGATCACGGCGAAGAAGCTGTACACCGTGAAGTCGAACCACTCGAGTCCGTTGCCGATCACCGTGGCGATGATGGCGCGGCGGCGTTGCGTGACCCCGACCTGGGGCCCCGTGTCCGCGTAGGCGGGGGCGCTGGCTTGCATGTCTCTCTCTTCCTTTGATAGCCCTCTGTCCAGCACCAGGATCGGACGGCTGGCAGGCTTCGGGCGATCTTAGGGGCGGCACCGTGACACGAAAAACGAATTCTGCGCATGCAGCCATGACGCCAGCGCATGGCTGGCCTGCGCGCGCCGCAGGCGAGGCCGCGTTTCCGTTTTGCAGATGCTACCGGCGCGGGTATCAAATCTACCGGCAAAACTACACCTGAGAGCGGTACCGAGTGATCATGAAGCAAAGTGACCTGAACCCTATTTGTTTCGCAACCTATTGAATATATGGGACAAATTTCGATGCAAGCGATGAGGGGCATGGGCTCCGCCTTATGCGGGCCTCGCATTTGCTACTAAGCTTGGTTGGGACTGTCCGGTTCGCGGGCAGTCTGACGTGTTCCATCTTCCATCTGTGAGGAGATCACGATGCAAAAGAAGACGTTGATTCCCGCTGTCCTGATCGCGCTAGGGATGCTGGCGGCGCCCATCGCGCAAGCCCAGCAACCGCAGCCGATGCCGGGACAACCCCAGCCGTCCGGTCCGCGACCGATGCCCGCACCGGGCCAGGCCGGCGCGATGCCGCCGAATGCACAGCCAATGCCGCCCGCGAGCGGCGGAAGAAGCCCGGGCATGACGCCAGGCATGCGCGGCGGTCCGGGCCAGGGCATGCAGGACCCCGGCATGCGGCAAGGCATGCCGCAGCCCTCCGGCAACATGCCAATGGGCGCGCAGTCGCCGTACACCCCCAAGACCTGGCAGAAGGGCGACAAGCTGCCAACCGAGTTTCGGGATCGTCAGTACGTGATCGACAAGTACAAGGACTACAACCTGCCCGCGCCGAGAAAGGGTCATCACTGGGTAGGCGTGGGAGCGGATTACTACCAGGTATCGTCGAATGGGACGATCTATTCGGTGGGGCCGAATTGATAGGGCCTGCGCCATGCGGATGACGCCGGGAGACGGGCGCGTTTTCGAGGCGCCAAGTCAAAACGCGCCGTGGATGTCACGGCGCGTTTTTTTGTTGTTTGCTGCGGAGTTTCAATCAGGCAGCGCTTCGTAAGTCACCAGGAACACCTGGTCGTCCCCCGCGCTGACCGACAGCCAGACGATTTCCAGATCCGGGAAGGCCGCTTCGACATACGCGCGTTCGTTACCAATTTCCACTACCAGCGCGCCGCCCGGGTTAAGGCGCTTCTTGGCGCCCGCGACGATGCGGCGCACGATGTCCATTCCGTCGTCGCCGCCGGCCAGCGCAATGCGCGGTTCGGCCTGGTATTCGGCAGGCAGTTCGCGCATCGACTGTTCGTTGACGTAAGGCGGGTTGGTCAGGATCACGTCATAGGTGGCGCCCGACGGCAGCGGCGCGTAAAGATCGCCCTCGTACAGCGAGATGCGGCCTTCCATCTTGTAGTCGGACACATTGCGGCGGGCCACTGCCAGCGCATCGGGAGAGATGTCCACCGCGTCGATCTTCGCGTTCGGCCAGACGTGTGCAGCGATGATCGGCAGGCAGCCGGAACCCGTGCAGAGTTCGAGCACGGGGCCGATCTTTTCGATATCACCGATCCACGGCTCCAGCCCGTCATGCAGCAGTTCGCCGACAAAGCTGCGCGGCACGATCACGCGGGAATCCACGTAGAAGCGCAGGCCATGCATGAACGCTTCGTGCGTGATGTAGGCGGCCGGAACGCGTTCGGTCACGCGGCGGTCGATGACCTTGAGCACCGCATCCACTTCCTCGGGCAGCAGGCGTGCATCGAGGAAGGGGTCGAGGGTGTCCAGCGGCAAGTTCAGCGTATGCAGCACCAGGTAGGCGGCTTCGTCGTAGGCGTTGGCACTGCCGTGTCCAAAGGACAGCCGGGCGGCCGTGAAGCGTGAGACGGCCAGGCGCAGCAGGTCGCGCACGGTTTGCAGGGGGGAAGTCGTAGCCATGGTGTCAGCAGTAATGATGGGTGAGGCTCAGGCGATCAGGCGTTCCAGCACGCCACGGTAGACGTTCTTGAGCGGCTCGATAAAGCGCACTTCCACGTGTTCGTCGATCTTGTGGATGCTGGCATTCGGCGGACCGAACTCGATGACCTGCGGGCAGATCTTGGCGATGAAACGGCCGTCCGACGTACCGCCCGTGGTCGACAGTTCGGTGGTCACGCCCATCTCGGCCGAGATCGCTGCCGACAGCGCATCGGACAGATCGCCGCGCGGCGTCAGGAACGGCTCGCCGCCCAGCGTCCAGTCCAGCGTGTATTCGAGCCCATGCTGATCGAGGATGGCGTGCACGCGGGATTTCAGTTGCTCAGGCGTGCTCGCCGTCGAGAAACGGAAATTGAAATCGATCGTCACATGGCCCGGAATCACGTTCGTGGCGCCCGTGCCGGCGTGGATGTTCGACATCTGCCACGTGGTCGGCGGGAAGTACTCGTTGCCCTGGTCCCAGGTCTCGGCCACCAGCGCGGTCAGTGCCGGCGCAGCCTGATGGATCGGGTTGCGTGCCAGGTGCGGATACGCGATATGGCCCTGCACGCCCTGGATGGTGAGCTTGCCCGACAGCGACCCGCGACGGCCATTCTTCACCATGTCGCCGAGCGTATCGACCGAAGTCGGCTCGCCGATCACGCAATAGTCGAGACGCTCGCCGCGCGCCTTCAGCGCTTCCACCACCTTGACGGTGCCGTCGTGCGCCGGGCCTTCCTCGTCGCTGGTGATCAGGAAGGCGATGGAGCCTGCGTGATCGGGATGCCTGGCGACGAATTCCTCGCAGGCCACCACGAAGCCGGCAATCGACGTCTTCATGTCTGCGGCGCCCCGGCCATAGAGCTTGCCGTCACGGTGGGTCGGCTCGAACGGATCGGACGACCATTGCTCGACCGGACCCGTCGGCACCACATCGGTATGCCCGGCGAAGACCAGCAGCTTGCCTGCCGTGCCCTGCGTGCCGCGCTTGACCGCCCAGAGGTTGGTCACGCGAAACGAGTCGGGGCCGCTGACGAGGTTCTCGCAGGTGAAGCCAATCGCTTTCAGGCGCGTTTCGAGCACGGCCTGGCAGCCTTCGTCGGCGGGGGTGACCGAGCGGCGGCGCATCAGGTCTTCGGTCAGGGCAAGGGTCGGATTCATGGTGTCTACAGAAAACTTCAGAACAGCGAGGCGTAGTTGTCAGCGGAGAAACCCACACTGACCTTGCCGTCGCGATCCAGTACGGGGCGCTTGATCAGCGACGGGCTGGCCTGCATCAGCGCAATGGCACCGGCTTCGCTCTCTGCCTTGGCCTTGTCGGCGTCGGACAGGGCGCGATACGTCGTGCCTTTCTTGTTCAGCAAGGTCGCCAGCGGCACATGCTTGAGCCAGGCGCGCAGCATCTTTTCATCGACGCCTTGCTTCTTGAAATCGTGGAACGTGAAATCAACCCCGTTCGAATCCAGCCACGTACGGGCCTTCTTGACGGTGTCGCAATTCGGAATGCCGTAGAGCAGGACGGTCATGGTGTCGGGGCTCCGAAAATCAACGGAACAGCAGGTTAAGGGCAATCACGAGCCCGCCCAGGCCCAGCGCCACGCCGGCCATGGCCACGCCCGTCATCAGGCGCAGGCGCCGATCCAGGCGCGCTGCCTCTTTCCGCAGGGCCTCGATGGTGATGGCGTGCTGCTCGGCCAGCATCTTGACGGCCTCGGCCTGCTGCATGGCAACGGCTTCCAGCTCGGCGATGCGGGCTGCGGCGTCGCGCGGCTCGGCAGCTTCGGCAGATTCAGATGGCGCGCCGTCTTCCTTGCGCTTGCCTTTCTTGAACCGGTCGATGGTCTTGTTGGCCTGTTCGAGAATGGTGGGGAGCAGGGAGAGCACGGTGCTGACGGTGGCGGGGTCGAGGGCCATGAGTCGCTTGCGGAGGGATGGCATCGGCGGGGCTTGCAGCGCCGCCGGCGGGGCCAGCGGCTCAGACAACAAACGGCGTGAACTGCGTGACGGCAGTGGGCGATCAGTCGCCGCGCAGCAGATCGTTCAGGCTGGTCTTTGCGCGGGTTTGCGCGTCCACCTTCTTCACGATCACGGCGCAGTACAGGCTGTACTTGCCATCCTTCGACGGCAGGTTGCCAGCGACCACGACCGAGCCGGCCGGCACGCGGCCATAGTGGATCTCGCCCGTTTCACGATCATAGATCTTGGTCGACTGGCCCAGGTACACGCCCATCGAGATCACCGAATTTTCTTCGACGATCACGCCTTCCACCACTTCCGAACGCGCGCCGATGAAGCAGTTGTCCTCGATGATGACCGGGTTGGCCTGCAGCGGCTCCAGCACGCCGCCGATGCCCACGCCACCCGACAGGTGAACGTTCTTGCCGATCTGGGCGCACGAACCGACGGTGGCCCACGTGTCGACCATCGTGCCTTCATCCACATAGGCGCCGATGTTCACGTACGACGGCATCAGCACGGCGTTCTTGGCGATGAACGAACCACGGCGGGCCACGGCCGGCGGCACCACGCGGAAACCGGCGCGGGCGAAGTCTTCCTGCGACCAGTTGGCGAACTTGGTCGGCACCTTGTCGTAGAACTGGGCGAAGCCGCCAGCGCTCATCGGCGCGTTGTCTTCCAGACGGAACGACAGCAGTACGGCCTTCTTGACCCACTGGTTGACGATCCATTCGCTACCCTGCTTCTCGGCCACGCGCAGCGTGCCGGCGTCCAGTTGCGAAATCACGTTGGCCACGCCTTCACGGATATCGTTCGGGGCGGACTTCGGGCTCAGGCTGGTGCGGTCTTCCCAGGCTTGATCGATCAGGGCTTGCAGCGCTTGCGTCATGATGTGTGTTCTCGATTTGATAGGTGAAAGGAATGCGGCGCCGGCAACGTTTGCCCCGGCGCCGGGGCGTTCAATCGGTGATGCGGTAGAACGTACTGCGCCGGCTCAGGCCAGCGACTTGCAGAATTCAACGATCCGGCGCGCACCTTCGACGCATTCGTCAGGCGTGGCAACCAGCGCCATGCGCACCCGGTTCTGGCCCGGATTCACACCATGCGCCTCACGGGCAAGATAGCTCCCGGGCAGGACCGCCACGTTCTGCTCGGCCAGCAAGCGCACCGCGAACTCGGTGTCGGAGAGGCCAGTGCGGGAGATATCGGCCCACAGGTAGAACGCGGCATCCGGCAGGGCCACGTCCATCACTTCGGCCAGCATCGGCGTGACTTCGGCAAACTTCTTCACGTAAGCGGCGCGGTTCTCGCGCACATGCGCTTCGTCATCCCATGCGGCCACGCTGGCGGCCTGTACAGCGGGGTTCAGCGCCGCGCCATGGTAGGTGCGGTACAGCAGGAATTTCTTGAGGATTGCAGCATCGCCGGCCACGAAGCCAGAGCGCAGGCCCGGCACGTTCGAACGCTTGGACAGGCTCGAGAACATCACGAGCCGCTCGAAGCCGCGTCCGAGCTTGTGGGCAGCTTCCAGCGCGCCCAGCGGCGGGTTGGCTTCGTCGAAATAGATCTCGGAGTAGCACTCGTCCGAGGCAATCACGAAGCCATATTGATCGGACAGGGCGAACAGGCGCTTCCAGTCATCGAGCGACAGCACGGCACCTGTGGGATTGCCGGGCGAGCAGACGTACAGCAGTTGCACCTTCGGCCAGACATCGGCATCGACCTGGTCGAAGTCAGGCGCGAAGTTGCGCGCCGGATCGCTGTTGGCGAATACCGGCCGCGCCCCGGCCAGCAGGGCCGCGCCTTCGTAAATCTGATAGAACGGGTTCGGGCACACCACCAGCGGATCGGGTTGGCTGGCATCGATCACGGTCTGGGCGAAGGCAAACAGTGCTTCGCGCGAACCGCTGACCGGCAGCACCTCGGTGGCCGCATCGACCTTCGGCAACCCGTAGCGGCGCTCCAGCCAGCCGGCGATGGTCTTGCGCAGCGCTTCGGTACCTGCCGTGGCCGGATAGACGGCGAGACCGGACAGGGAGGCCGTCATCGCGTCCTTGATGAACTGCGGCGTCGGGTGCCGGGGTTCGCCAATGCCAAAACTGATCGCCGGCTTGTCGGCGGGTTTCACATCGGCCACCAGCACGCGCAATTTCTCGAAAGGATAGGTCTGGAGCAGGTCGAGGCGCGGATTCACGGTGGCAGGCGATGGGGCGGTGGAAACGCAGCATTATAAAGGAATGCCGCCCGCCGCCGTAGTGGCGTCCGGCGGTGACGCGTCGGGCCCTCGCCGGACCTGGCCGGCCCGCATGGCGCTGCTCAATACAGCATCACCCGCGACACCATCGCCACGATCGGACGGCGGACCAGATCCTCGAAGCGGGCGTGCAGGTGCAGCGGCCGCAACAGCATGCGCACGGTCATCTCGATGGGCAGGTGACGGCGGACCACCGCGCTGCAGCGGGAGTTAAGGGCGCGGACCTCGCGCTCCGCCACGTCTTCGCGGCCTTGTTCGATACGCAGCACATTGCGCAGGGCGATCTCGGCATCCTCGTTCTTGATTTCGAGAAGGCGGCGCGCCAACGCGACGAACACCTTGCGGCGTCCGAGTTGCTCCCGTTCACGCAAGGTATTGAAATAGCGGAAGAAATACTTGTAGTGCCGGACTTCGTCGTTGGCGATGCGATGGCTCAGGTCGCGCAACACCGGCTCAGCGCTGGCCTGTTCGAGGGCGCGATAGTACGTGGCCGTGCCGGTTTCCACCACGCAGCGAGCGGCCATTTCCAATGCCTGCGAAGGTTCGAAGTTATCGATCGAGCAGGTCTTGTTGTATTCGGCGAAGAATCGGTCATAGCCGCGCTGCCAGTCGAACTCGGGCCAGACATGGGCCACGTAACGGCGCAATGCCAGGCCATGCTGCAGTTCCTCCGATTCCCAGTGTTGCGCCAGCCACGCGGCGGCGTCGGGCACATCGGCGAAATACGTGGAGAGATTGCTGGCGTAGGTATCAGACCCGCTTTCGATGAAGGAAGCGGCGGTGAGCAGGTAGAACAATGTGCGATTGTCGCGCACGCTGGCGATATCGATCGATGCGTAGTCGATGTCGGCCAAAGACCAGGACAGTTCAGCCGGCGGCGGCGCCGGTTGCGGTACGGTCATGCTCGAATCCTCCAGGCTGCTGCAATGGACTTCAGCTGCAGCCGCCACGGCGCCAGGCAGGAACCGGGGGCGGCGGGAAATGCGCTCGACCCGAAGGACTCCGGGATCACGCGGGCATTTTGGGAGACTAGCACTAACCCTAGGAAGTTTCAGTCGCCAATCGGACTGTGACATTTCTGCGAATCCCGTCGCGAGGCTCGAAAAAGCTTGCAACATGGTGGGTAAGTCACGGAAAGAGAACAGTTTTCTGTCTCGTCAAGACGATGTTGAGGGGTGTGCGCAACGGGCGATAAAGCGGCCGGCGAGCGGTTTGGCGATGGTATGATTAGCCCCAATCTAGCGGGTGCAGCAGGCTATTTGCGGTGAAGACGTTACTTCCGCCGCGGCATTAGCACTGGCCCGGCATTCCATTCCGTATCGCCCAAACCACACGACAACCGTGCGACTGTCCTCGATAAAACTGGCGGGCTTCAAGTCCTTCGTCGATCCCACCAATTTCCAAGTGCCTGGCCAGCTGGTGGGCATCGTAGGTCCCAACGGCTGCGGCAAATCCAATATCATCGATGCGGTGCGCTGGGTGCTCGGCGAATCACGCGCATCGGAGCTGCGTGGCGAATCCATGCAGGACGTGATCTTCAACGGCTCCACGGCGCGCAAGCAGGCGGGCCGCGCCAGTGTCGAACTGGTATTCGACAACGCCGAGGGCCGCGCTGCCGGCCAGTGGAGCCAATATGCCGAAGTGGCCGTCAAGCGCGTGCTGACGCGCGATGGCACGTCTTCCTACTACATCAACAACCAGCCGGTCCGACGCAAGGACATCCAGGATATCTTCCTGGGCACCGGTCTGGGTCCACGCGCCTACGCCATCATCGGGCAGGGCATGATCTCGCGGATCATCGAGGCCAAGCCCGATGACATGCGGATTTTCCTGGAGGAAGCCGCGGGCGTATCCAAGTACAAGGAGCGCCGCCGAGAGACCGAGAATCGTCTTGGCGATACGCGCGAGAACCTGACACGCGTCGAGGACATCCTGCGCGAGCTGGGCAGCAACCTCGACAAGCTCGAAGGCCAGGCCGAAGTGGCACAGCGCTTCAAGCAGCTGCAATCCGAAGGCGAAGAGAAGCAGCACCTGCTGTGGCTGCTGCGCAAGCGCGAGGCACAGGCCGAGCAGGAACGCCACGCCCGCGCCATCGACCAGGCGCAGATCGATCTCGAAGCCCAGACCGCACAACTGCGCCATGTCGAGGCGGAACTCGAAACCATGCGCGCGGCCCACTACGCGGCGTCGGATGGCATGCATGTGGCACAGGGTGCGCTCTACGAGGCCAATGCCGAAGTCAGCAAGCTCGAAGCCGAGATTCGCTATGTCGTGGAATCGCGCAACCGTCTGCAGGCGCAGATCGCCGCGCTGAGTACGCAGCGCGAACAATGGCAGGGCAAGGCAGACCAGGCTGGTGAAGAGATCGCCCAGGCCGAGGAAGACCTGGCGCTGTCCGAGGCCCGCACGATCGAGGCGCAGGAAACCGTGGCGCAGAAGAGCGACGAACTGCCGACGCTCGAAGCGCAATGGCGCGACGCGCAGCAGAAGCTCAATGACCAGCGCAGCGGCATCATGCAGGCCGAGCAGGCGTTGAAGCTCGAAGCCGCGCACCAGCGCAACGCCAACCAGATGCTGCAGCAACTGGAGCAACGCCGCGAACGGTTGCAAGGCGAAGAAAAGGGCCTGGATCGCCCGGATGAAGTGCGGCTCGAAGAGTTGCGCATGGATCTGGCCGAGCAGGAAGCCACGCTTGAGGAAGCACAGGGCACGCTCGGTGACGCCGAGGAGTCCGTGCCGCGCCTCGATGCCGAGCGCCGTGCCGCGCAGGAGCGTGTGCAGAGCGAGGCCGCTGCGATTGCCTCGCTGGACGCACGGCTGTCTGCGCTGCGCCAGCTTCAGGAGAACGTGCAGACCGATGGCAAGGTGCAGCCGTGGCTGGAGCGCCATGGCCTGGCCGAACTGCCGCGTCTGTGGAAGAAGGTTCATATCGAGCCGGGCTGGGAAAACGCGCTGGAATCGGTGCTGCGCGAGAAGCTGGCCGCGCTCGAAGTCTCGAATCTCGACTGGGTGAAGGGTTTCCTTGGTGATGCCCCGCCCGCCAAGCTCGCGTTCTACGCACCGCCGGCCGCCGCGCGTCCCGTGGAAGCGCCTGCCGGGCTGCGTCCGCTGATGTCGCTCGTGCAGATCACCGAGCCGGGCATTCGTGCGGTGATGCAGGACTGGCTGGCCGATGTGTTCACGGCCACCGATATGTCGCAGGCCCTCGCCGCGCGCAATTCGCTGCCGGAAGGCGCGCAGTTCGTGGTGGCGGAAGGCCATCTGATCGGCCGCAATGCGATTCAGATCTACGCGGCGGATTCGGAACAGGCCGGCATGCTGGCCCGCGAGCAGGAAATCGAGAACCTGCAGAAACAGTCGCGCGCCCAGATGCTGCTGTCCGATGAAGCGAAGTCTCAATCGGTCCGCGCCGAAACCGCTTACACGCACGGCAGCACGCAACTGATCGAAGCCCGCGCGCGCGCCGAACAGGCCACGCGCCGCGTGCACGCACTGCAGATGGATGTGCTCAAGCTGTCGCAGGCCATGGAGCGATTCTCGGCGCGTAGCAACCAGATCCGCGAGGAACTGCACGAAATCGACGGGCAGATCGAGGAACAACGTGCCATCCGCGCCGAGTCCGAGGCGAGCTTCGAGCAACACGACACGCAACTGGCCGAGTTGCAGGCTTCGCACGAAGACCAGCAGATGGCCTTCGATGCGCTGGATGCCAAGCTGACCGGTGCCCGCCAGCAGTTGCGCGATCTCGAACGCGCCGCACAGGAAGCCACGTTCGCCGAACGTAATCTGGCTGGCCGCATCGACGAACTGCGCCGCAATATCCAGATGGCGGCCGACCAGAGCGAGCGCATTGCGGAATCCCTGGAGAACGCGCGCGCCGAACTCGAAACGATCAACGAGCAGACCGCCAACACGGGCCTGCACGAGGCGCTGGAAATCCGCTCCGAGAAGGAGCAGAAGCTGTCGGCCGCGCGTATCGAACTCGATGCGCTGTCTGCGCAGTTGCGCCAGTTCGACGAGCAGCGTCTGGCCGCCGAGCGCAGCTTGCAGCCGCTGCGCGACCGCATCACCGAATGCCAGCTCAAGGAGCAGGCCGCGCGCCTGAATCAGGAGCAGTTCACCGAGCAACTGGCCACGGCCGAAGTGGATGAAACCACGTTGGCCGAGAAGCTGACCGGCGACATGAAGCCGTCGTACCTGCAAGGGGAAGTCACACGGCTGAATAACCTGATCAACGGGCTTGGGCCGGTCAACATGGCCGCGCTCGATGAACTGGCTGCCGCGCGCGAGCGCAAGACCTTCCTCGATGCGCAATCGGCGGATTTGCTGGACGCGATCACGACGCTCGAGGACGCGATCAACAAGATCGACCAGGAAACGCGTGCGCTGTTGCAAGGCACGTTCGACCAGGTCAACCATCATTTCGGCGAACTGTTCCCGGCGCTGTTCGGTGGCGGCCAGGCGCGCCTGATCATGACCGGCGAGGAAATCCTCGATGCCGGCGTCCAGGTGATGGCCCAGCCTCCGGGCAAGAAGAATTCGACGATTCACCTGCTGTCCGGTGGCGAAAAGGCACTGACCGCGATTGCACTGGTGTTCGCGATGTTCCAGCTGAACCCGGCGCCGTTCTGCCTGCTGGACGAGGTGGACGCGCCGCTCGACGATGCCAATACCGAGCGCTACGCCAACATGGTGGCGCGCATGTCAGACAAGACTCAATTCGTGTTTATTTCCCACAACAAGATTGCGATGGAGATGGCCCACCAACTGATTGGCGTGACGATGCAGGAGCAAGGCGTCTCGCGGATCGTGGCAGTGGATATGGATGCAGCCGTATCGATGGCGGAGGCCGCTTAAGATGGAACTGCAGAACGCACTGATCATTGCGGGTGTTGTATTGCTCCTGCTGCTGGTGGCCTATAACCGCTGGCAGATCCACAAGGCACGCCGTGTCCGGCCGCTGATGCCCGAAGACGATCTGCCGCCGATGCGCGAGCCGGTCGTCAGCAAGACCACGCATCCCGAGACGCAGGCCAAGCTCAAGGAATCGGCGCCCGAGCACATCGCGCGCCGCGAGCCGACGTTTGGCGAGGCAAGCGGGGCGTCGCAGCGCGATGAAATCGACGATCCGGCTGATGTGGCCGTTGCCACGGCGGCCGCGCAGTCTGCGGCACGTACCGCCGATGCCGACGAAATCGTTGCCGATGAAGTGGCCGTGGCCGCTGCACCGTCGGCGGTGCACGATGCGGCGGAAGTGACTGACGCGGCCGAGATGGACGAACGGGAGCCAGCGACCGAAGTCAGCACGAAGCCTGCCGCAACCCACGCAGCGGCTGCGCAACCCGCTCCGGCTGTCATGGACGGCCAGCCCACGCCGGCCGTGATCGATCCGCTGGTGGACTGCATCGTGCCGATGCATCTGGAGCGCAAGGCATCCGGCGACCGTATCCTGCCGCTGACGGGCCGTCTGCGTCGCGCAGGCACCAAGCAGGTCCATATCGAAGGCTTGCGCGTCGAGGCCAATGCCTGGGAGCCGGTGACCGCCGGCCATCAGTACGAGGATCTGCAGGTGGCCGTGCAACTGGCCAACCGCAGTGGCCCGCTCAACGCGCTGGAATTCTCGGAATTCGTGAACGCCGTGGAGGCGCTGGCCGAATCGCTCGACGCTTCCGCCGATCTGCCGGACATGACCGAGACTGTTGCCAACGCGCGCGAACTCGACGGGTTTGCGGCCGGTGCCGATGTCCAGTTGGGCGTCAATGTGATTTCCGATGGCGCGCCGTGGTCGGCCGCGTACGTGCAGAGCGTGGCCACGCAGGACGGCCTGGTGCTGTCGCGCGATGGCACCCGCTTCATCCGCTACGAGCCCGGTGCGGACGGCGTGCAGAAGCCGCTCTTCACGCTGCAGTTTGGCGAGACCAACTTCCTGCGCGACGACCTGACGCTGAACGCGGGCCGCCAGATCACGCTGTTGCTCGACGTGCCGCAGGCATCCCATGCAATCAAGCCATTCAAGACGGTTTGCGAGTATGGGTATAGCCTCGCGCAGCGCATGGGCGCGCAACTGGTGGACGACAATATGCGTCCGCTGACCGAGGCATCGTTCGTGGCTATCTTCAATCAGCTCGAAAAGCTGTACGAGAAGCTCGAAGCGCGCGGCATGCCCGCCGGGTCTCCCGTGGCCACGCGCCTGTTCAGCCTGTAACCGGAGCCGACAATGACCGCCACGTCCCCGGGCGCGAAGGCTTCGGCCTCCGCGCCGGCTGCTGCATTGCCTGCCGATGCGACACCTGCTCAGCGCGTGCATTGGCTGCGCGACGAACTGGATCGTCATAGCTACCAGTATTACGTGCTCGACGCGCCCACGATTCCCGATGCGGATTACGACGCGCTGTTCAGCGAACTCCAGGCACTTGAAACCGAACATCCCGACCTGCTGACGGACGATTCGCCCACCCAGCGCGTGGGCGGTGCGCCGCTCTCGGCATTCGATTCCGTGCGCCATCGGGTGCCGATGCTGTCGCTGAACAACGGCTTCGAAGACGAGGATGTCGTCAGTTTCGACCGCCGTTGTGCGCAAGGCCTTGGCAAGACGGCCGTGACCGTGCCTGCCGATGACCTGTTCGGCAAGGCCGACGCCGAAGACAACGCCGTCGAGTACTCCTGCGAACTCAAGTTCGACGGACTGGCGATGTCATTGCGCTACGAGGACGGCAAGCTCGTGCAGGCTGCGACGCGGGGCGACGGCGAGACCGGCGAGGACGTGACGGCCAATGTGCGGACCATCAAGGCGATTCCGCTGAAGCTGCGCGGCAAGGCGCCCGCCGTACTCGAGGTGCGCGGCGAGGTCTTCATGTATCGCGCCGATTTCGACAAGCTCAACGCGCGCCAGGCGGAAGCAGAGGAGAAGACGTTTGTCAATCCACGCAATGCGGCGGCGGGCAGCCTGCGGCAGCTTGATCCGCGCATTACCGCAAAACGTCCGCTGTCGTTCTTCGCTTACGGGCTGGGCGAACTGCAAGGTGCAGATCGTCCGCCTACGCACAGCGTGATGCTTGAGGGTTTTGCCAATCTCGGTCTGCCAGTCTGCAGCGAGCACCGCGTAGTGAGGGGGGCAGAGGGCTTGCTGTCTTTCTATCGCGATATCGGCGAGCGCCGTGACCAGTTGCCGTACGACATCGACGGCGTGGTCTACAAGGTCAACGCCATTCCTGAACAGGAACAGCTGGGCTTTGTCTCGCGCGCGCCGCGCTTCGCGCTTGCGCACAAGTTTCCTGCGCAGGAGATGACTACCACGGTGGAAGACATCGAAGTGCAGGTTGGCCGCACGGGCGCGATCACGCCCGTGGCGCGACTGGCGCCGGTGTTCGTCGGCGGAGTGACCGTGACCAACGCCACGCTGCACAACGAGGACGAGATCCGCCGCAAGGACGTGCATATCGGCGATACCGTGATCGTCCGTCGCGCTGGCGATGTCATTCCCGAAGTTGTGGCCGTGGTGCTGGAGCGCCGACCCACCGATGCCCGCGCGTTCGTCATGCCGATGGCTTGCCCCGTATGCGGCTCGCATGTGGAAAAGCTCGAAGGTGAGGTCATTGCGCGTTGCACCGGTGGCCTGATCTGCGCCGCACAGCGCAAGCAGGCGCTGCTGCATTTTGCGCAGCGCCGCGCGATGGATATCGAAGGGCTGGGCGACAAGGTCGTGGAGCAACTGGTCGATCACGGCATCGTCCATACGCCAGCGGACCTGTACAAGCTCGGCGTCGCCAAGCTCGCGGCGCTGGACCGCATGGCCGACAAGTCGGCCTCGAATATCGTCGCTGCCATCGACAAGTCGCGCGAGACCACGCTGAACCGCTTCATCTTTGCGCTCGGCATCCGCCACGTAGGTGAGGCGACGGCGAAGGATCTGGCCAAGCACTTCGGCAAGCTCGATAACCTGCTGGCGGCCGATGAAGCCGCGTTGCTCGACGTGAATGACGTGGGCCCCGTTGTCGCACAATCCATCGCCAACTTTCTGGCCGAAGACCACAATGTCGAGGTCATCGAGCAACTGCGTGCGGCGGGCGTACACTGGGTCGAATCGGAGCCAGCGGCCCGCGCGGCACCGCTGCCATTGGCTGGCAAGACCATCGTGCTGACAGGTACGCTGCCGACGCTCTCGCGCGAGGAGGCAAAGGAAAGGCTCGAAGCCGCCGGCGCCAAGGTGGCCGGCTCGGTATCGAAGAAGACCGACTACGTGGTGGCCGGTGCCGAGGCGGGCAGCAAGCTCGAGAAAGCGCAGGCACTGAACGTGCCGGTGCTCGACGAGGACGGCATGCTCAAGCTGCTGGCCGAAGCCGGAGCAGCGGCATCTGACGCCGACAACAGCGGAGACGCACAATGATTCGCGAAATCCTAAAGATGGGCGATGCACGCCTGCTGCAACACGCGCGGCCCGTGACGCAATTCAATACGCCGGAGCTGCGGCTGCTGATCGATGACATGTTCGACACGATGGAACATGCCAACGGCGCCGGCCTGGCCGCGCCGCAGATCGGCGTGGACCTGCAGGTCGTGATTTTCGGGTTCGACCGCAATCCGCGATATCCGGATGCGCCGACGGTGCCGAAGACCGTGCTGATCAACCCGGTGCTGGAGATGCTGTCCGACGAGATGGAGGATGGGTGGGAGGGTTGCCTGTCCGTCCCGGGCATGCGCGGCGTGGTGCCGCGCCACGTGCGACTGCGCTATACGGGCTTCGACATGCAGGGCAACCCGATTGACCGCGTGGCGGAAGACTTCCATGCCCGCGTCGTCCAGCATGAATGCGATCACCTGATCGGTACGCTGTACCCGATGCGCATCAAGGATTTTTCGAAGTTTGGGTTTACGGAGATTCTGTTTCCGGAGTTGCCGGCGAATTACGACGATTGAGTGAAGCGTCGCCGCTTCGCTGGTTTGCTCCCCTCTCCCGCGAGCGGGAGAGGGGAGCAAACACTGAGAGAGTAAAACTCCCTCAGAACTTCTCGAACGCCCCCAGGAAGCGCCACTGCCCCACCGGCAGATCGCCCAGTGCGATGCGGCCCATGCGGACGCGCTTCAGCCCCACGACCCGCAGTCCCACCTGTTCGCACATCCGGCGAATCTGGCGCTTGCGGCCTTCGCGTAGCACGAAGCGCAACTGTTCCTCGTTCTGCCAACTGACCTTGGCTGGCTTTAGCACCACGCCGTCCAGTGACAGGCCGAAACGCAGGCGCTCAAGCATGTCCTCCGGGAACACCTTGCTGATATCGCGTTCCACCGGGCCTTCCGGCGATTCCCACACCACGCGGACCAGGTATTCCTTTTCGACATTCGAATCGTCACCGATCAGTGCGCGGGCGATGCGGCCGTCCTGCGTCAGCACGAGTAGACCGGTGGAGTCGATGTCGAGGCGGCCAGCCGGTGCCAGGTTCTTGCGCTGCCACGGTGCGAAGCGCTTGCGCGTGGGGTCGTTTTCCCACTGGTTTTCCGGGGCGAACAGCACGGCGGCAGGATCGTAGCCATCTTCGGCCTGGCCGGACACAAAGCCCACCGGCTTGTTCAGCAGCACCGTCACACGCTCGCCTTGTTCTGAGCGGGCTTCCTGCATGATCTCGATCGATGCATCGGGGCGGATGCGCGTGCCGAGTTCGGTCACCGGGTTGCCATCGACCAGCACCCAGCCGAGCGGAATCCACTCGTCGGCTTCACGACGCGAGCACAGGCCAAGTTCCGACATGCGCTTCGACAGCCGGACGAGTCCGTCTTCACGCGCTTCCACCGGCGCGGCTTCGCTACGCGGCGCAGGGCGATCCGAACGTTCGCTGCGTTCCGCACGGAACGGCCGCGCGCGATCCGAGTTATCGCTGAAGCGCCGCGACGGAGCGGTGCCCTGACGCGGTGCGCCGTCGTCGCGACGCGGACGTTGCGGCCGGTTGTCCTCACCAAAACGACGTGGGCGCTCGGCACGGTTGTCCTCGCCGAATTGGCGCGGGCGCTCGCTGCGATTCTCCCCTTCGAAACGACGCGGACGCTCGGGACGGTTCTCCCCTTCGACACGACGCGGACGCTCGGGCCTGGTCTCCCCTCCGAAAGGCCGCGGTCGCTCGGGTCGGTTGTCCCCGCCGCTAGGACGCGGTGGCTCGGGACGAGTCTCCCCGTCGAAACGACGCGGACGCTCCGGACGGTTCTCCCCTTCGAAACGACGCGGACGCTCGGGACGATTCTCACCTTCGAAACGACGCGGACGCTCCGGACGATTCTCCCCTTCGAAACGACGCGGACGCTCGGGACGATTCTCACCTTCGAAACGACGCGGACGCTCCGGCCGGTTCTCACCTTCAAAACGACGCGGACGTTCCGGACGATTCTCGCCTTCGAAGCGTCGCGGACGCTCGGTGCGGTTCTCGCCTTCAAAGCGGCGCGGACGT
>NZ_JBDKXK010000068.1:0-43135 GCF_039710735.1 Cupriavidus sp. DL-D2
CCGGTTCTCACCTTCAAAACGACGCGGACGTTCCGGACGATTCTCGCCTTCGAAGCGTCGCGGACGCTCGGTGCGGTTCTCGCCTTCAAAGCGGCGCGGACGTTCAGCACGGCTTTCATCATCGAAACGACGCGGACGTTGCGCGCGATCCTCGTCGCCGAAGCGGCGCGGTGCGCGTTCGCCATCGGCCGGACGCGGCCGGGCAGGGCGTGCCGGGCGCTCCGCGCGTTCGGCGCGCTGCATGCCCTCGGCCGGTGCCTTGCGCTTGCCCTTTTCGGAAGCGCGCTCCTTTGCCTGCTTGATGCCGGTGACCACATCCTGCACGCGCTTGCGGTTCAGGTCGGACACGCGCACGGGACGGGTCGCCTTGCGCGGCGCGTCCGAGGTGGAGGAGGGGGTCTTGATACCCAGCGTCTTGCGGGGAGGGGAGTTGCTATCGGTCATATCGTTCCAAACGCTCGCGCGCGGGACATCGGAGGATCAGATGTCCAGTGCGTCGAGCAAATCCTGTTCAAGCTGAATCTGCAATCGGTTGTCGGCGGTCAGGCGCGAGCCATCGACCAGGAACACGTCTTCCACGCGTTCGCCGAGCGTATTGATGCGCGCCGAATGCACGGACACGCGATGTTTGGCCAGTACGCCAGCCAGGGCGTACAACAGGCCGGTGCGGTCGTTGGCGGACACCGACAGCAGGTAGTACTGGCCGCGCTCGTCGGGACGCAGGTCCACGCGCGGCTTGATCGGAAAGCTGCGCGACTGGCGCGACAGACGTCCCTGGGTGGTTTCGGGCAGCGGGCACTCCAGCCGCACGCGCTCGGCGAGTTCGTGCTCCACCAGCGCGAGGATGTCACGATAGTCGCCATCGAGACCGGGGTCCGTGATCTGGAACGTGTCCAGCGCATATCCGTCGCGCGTGGTCTCGATCTTGGCATCCTGGATCGAGAATGCCTTGCGCTCGAAGTATCCGCAGATGCGCGCGAACAGATCGGGCTGGTCCTTCACGTAGACCACCACCTGCAGACCCTCGCCGGCCGGCGAGACGCGCGCCTTGACCACCGGATCGGGGCTGTTCACCTTGTTGTACAGGTGCCGCGTGAGCCAGGCGATGTCGCGCGCGTCGTGACGCATGAAAAACGACATGTCGAGCTTGTCCCAGAGCGGCTTGGCCTGCTCCGGGTCGAACGCGTTCAGCCGGAGCTGGGCGATCGTGTCGTCGCGCTTCTGCGCCCACAGGGAATGCGGATCGATCCGCGCGCCGCCGAGCACGCGCAGCGTGATGCGGTACAGGTCTTCCAGCAGCTTGCCCTTCCAGGCATTCCACACCTTCGGGCTCGTGCCGCGGATATCGGCCACGGTCAGCAGGTACAGCGCCGTCAGGTAGCGCTCGTTGCCCACCACCTGGGCGAATGCCTTGACCACGTCGGGGTCGGTCAGGTCCTGTTTCTGGGCCACATGGCTCATCGTCAGGTGATGTTCGACCAGCCACGCAATCAGGTCCGTGTCCTCGCGCGAGATGCCGTGCTGCTTGCAGAAGCGACGCGCATCCACCGTGCCCAGCTTCGAGTGATCGCCGCCGCGTCCCTTGGCGATGTCGTGGAACAGCGCGGCCGTCCACAGCACCCATGGGCGATCGAAGCTCGCCATCAACTGGCTGCAGAAGGGGAATTCGTGCGTGTGCTCCACGATGGCGAACCGGCGCATGTTGCGCACGACCATCAGGATGTGCTGATCCACCGTGTAGACGTGAAACAGGTCGTGCTGCATCTGTCCGACGATGCGACGGAAGTTGATCAGGTAGCGACCCAGCACGCTGGTCTGGTTCATCAGCCGCAGTGCGTGCGTGATGCCCTGCGGCTCCTGGATGATGGCCAGAAAGAGCCGGCGGTTCTCGGGATCATTGCGCCAGCTTGCATCCATGACCGTACGCGCGTTGTAGAGCCCGCGCAGCGTGCGTGGCGTCAGGCCCTTCACGCCCGGCGTGCGCTCGTACAGCAGGAACGTCTCCAGGATTGCGTGCGGATTCTTCTCGTAGAGATCGTCGCTGGTGATCTCCAGCATGCCCTGGCGTTCCACGAATCGATCGTTGATCACTCGCGTGACCTTAGACTCGCTCGGGAACAGCATGGCCTCGATATTCAGCAGCAGCACGCTGTTGAGTTGCGTCACTGCCTTGGCTGCCCAGTAATAGCGGCGCATCAACTGCTCGCTGGCGCGCTTGGCGGTGGTCTGCCGATAGCCGAACGATTCGGCCAGTGCCGTCTGCAGGTCGAAGACGAGCACGTCCTGGCGTCGTCCCGCCAGCAGGTGCAGCCGTGCGCGGATGGTGCGGAGCAGACGTTCGTTGCGTGCCAGCTCCTGCGATTCGCGCTCGGTCAACAAGCCACGTTCGAACAGTTCCTTCCAGCTATCGCCCAGGCCAGCCGCCTTGGTCATCCACAGGATCACCTGCAGGTCGCGCAGGCCGCCCGGGCTTTCCTTGCAGTTCGGCTCAAGTGCGTAAGGCGTGTCCTGGTACTTGGCATGGCGCTGGCGTAGCTCCAGCAGCTTGGCCTGGAAGAAGTCGCCCGCATCCATGTCGGCCAGGTAGCGCGCCTGCATTTCCCTGAAGAGCGCCCTGTTGCCGGTCAGCAGGCGAGCTTCGAGCAGCGACGTGCGGATGGTGATGTCGGCTTCCGACTCACGGATGCAATCGTCGACCGTCCGTACCGCCGAGCCGATTTCGAGACCAAGATCCCAGCACAGTCCGATAAAGCGCTCGAGCCGCGTGGCCGTGTCGGAGTCCGGCTCGTCGCGCAGCAACAGCAGGACATCGACGTCCGAATGCGGGAAGAGCTCGCCGCGGCCATAGCCCCCCACGGCGATCAGCGCGGTATCGTCAGGCAACCCGAGACCCGTCCATGCTTCGATCAACGCGGCATCGACGGCACGGCGCAGTCGCGTGACCAGCGGCGCGACCTGATTGTTTGCGTCGAACTCCGCGAACAATGCCTGCTTGTCAGCCTTGAGGCGGTCGCGAATGCGCTGGCACAGCAGCAGTTCCGGCGTGGTGTCCATGGGAGGTTGGAGGAGGGGCGTGGGCACGGCTGGAAGAAGAAAGGGCGCCTCGGTGGGCGCCCTGGCGATTGTTGCGGATCAGGCTGCGACGGTTTCCGTGATGAACGCGGGCGGCAGCGGCGTGCCTTCGGATTTCGTCAGCACCTCGTAGCCGGTTTCCGTGACGAGGATCGTATGTTCCCATTGCGCAGACAGACTGCGGTCGCGCGTCTTGACGGTCCACTGGTCCGGCATCGTGCGGATATCGCGCTTGCCGGCGTTGATCATCGGCTCGATCGTGAAGATCATGCCGGTCTTGATCTCCATGCCCGTACCGGGACGGCCATAGTGCAGGATCTGCGGGTCCGAGTGGAACACCTTGCCAATGCCGTGGCCGCAGTACTCGCGCACGACGCTGTAGCCAGCACCTTCGGCATGCACCTGGATCGCATGGCCGATGTCGCCAAGGCGCGCACCATTGCGTACCTGCTGGATACCCTTCCACATGCATTCGTAGGTGATCTGGGCCAGCCGCTTCGCCAGGATAGATGCTTCGCCGACCACGAACATGCGGCTCGTGTCGCCGTAGTAACCTTCCTTCGTGATGACCGTGATGTCCAGGTTCACCGCGTCGCCGCTCTTGAGCACGCGGTCACCGGGGATGCCGTGGCAGATCACGTCATTGACCGACGTGCAGATCGCGCCCGGGAAAGGCGGATAGCCCGGGGGCGCGTAGTTCAACGGCGCTGGCACCGTGCCCTGCACGTCACGCATGTATGCATGGCAGAGCTTGTCGATTTCGCCGGTCGTGACGCCGGGCTTCACGAAGGGTGTGATGTAGTCGAGGACTTCGGAGGCAAGGCGGCAAGCCACGCGCATCTGGGCGATGTCTTCGGCGGTGTTGATATGGATACTCATGCTGCTTCGCCTGAAATGTGATGACCCAGCCACCGGCCGCGTCGGAATGTTCGCAAATCGGGATTATCTCACCTTCGTGCGCGGAAAGCAGGGAATTGGTGGGTGTGTTCCCGTGGCGGCGTGGTGTGGGGGGCGCTTTGCGGTCATGCCTGGGGGGCTTGAGCGGATCGCCACTTTGTTGCTACAATCGCGGGCTTACTTGGTGAGTCACCGGAAACGGTCTGCCGGTCAGGAATTCTTGTAGCAAAGATTCTTTTAGTAAATCGCTGGTCCGCCCATCCGGGGTGTTCCTTTTCAGGAATGTCGGGGCGGACTTCAGAAACCAACCCTTTTGGAGTACCTCACATGTCCGTGACCATGCGCGAAATGCTGGAAGCCGGTTGCCACTTTGGCCACCAAACCCGCTTCTGGAACCCGAAGATGGCCCCCTATATCTTCGGTCACCGCAACAAGATCCATATTATCAACCTCGAAAAGACCCTGCCGATGTTCCAGGACGCGCTGAAGTACGTGCGCCAACTGGCAGCAAACCGCGGCACCGTGCTTTTCGTGGGTACCAAGCGTCAATCGCGCGAAATTCTGGCTGAAGAAGCTGGCCGCGCTGGCATGCCCTACGTCGACGCCCGCTGGCTCGGCGGCATGATGACGAACTTCAAGACCGTCAAGATCTCGATCAAGCGCCTGAAGGACATGGAAGCCGCCAAGGAAGCTGGCGCGCTGGAAACCATGAGCAAGAAGGAAGCGCTGATGTTCGAGCGCGAAATGGACAAGCTGCAAAAGTCCATCGGCGGCATCAAGGACATGGGCGGCGTGCCTGACGCCATCTTCGTGGTCGACGTCGGCTACCACAAGATCGCCGTGACGGAAGCCAACAAGCTGGGCATCCCCGTGATCGGCGTGGTTGACACGAACCACACGCCGGAAGGCATCGACTACGTGATCCCGGGCAACGACGACTCGAGCAAGGCTGTGGCCCTGTACGTGCGCGGCGTGGCTGACGCCATCCTGGAAGGCCGCGCCAACGCGGTTCAGGAAGTGGTGGAAGCCGCTCGCGGCGACGACGAATTCGTCGAAGTCCAGGAAGGCTGATTGCCCGCTCGCGCCTGAGGCCGGGATACACCGGCCACCGGCGCCTGCTGTGCGGCAACAAAAAAGGGGGCACTCGGGCGCCCCCTTTTTGCAAACAGATTTCAGTTGTCATCCGCCGCGGATACGATTCGCCCCGGATGAAGCCAACCAATCAAGGAGTGACAAATGGCGGCTATTACCGCAAGCATGGTTGCAGAACTGCGCGCAAAGACCGACGCGCCGATGATGGAATGCAAGAAGGCCCTGACGGAAGCCGACGGCGACCTGGACAAGGCTGAAGAGCTGCTGCGCGTCAAGCTGGGCAACAAGGCCAGCAAGGCTGCTTCGCGCGTGACCGCCGAAGGCATCGTGACGACGTTTATCGACGGCACCACGGGTGCGCTGGTCGAACTGAACTGCGAAACCGACTTCGTGTCGAAGAACGACGACTTCCTGGGCTTCGGTGCCAAGGTTGCCGAACTGGTGGCCAAGCAGAACCCGGCCGACGTGGCAGCCCTGCTGGCTCTGGAAATGGACGGCTCGACGGTTGATGCCGTGCGCGCCGCCCTGATCGGCAAGATCGGCGAGAACATGACGGTCCGTCGCTTCGTGCGCTACGCCAATGGCGGCAAGCTGGCTTCGTACCTGCACGGTACGCGCATCGGCGTGATGGTCGAGTTCGACGGCGACGAAGTGTCGGCCAAGGATGTGGCCATGCACGTGGCCGCCATGAAGCCGGTCTCGCTGTCGTCGGAGCAAGTGCCCGCCGAGCTGATCGCCAAGGAGCGCAGCATCGCCGAGCAGAAGGCTGCCGAATCGGGCAAGCCGGCCGAGATCGTCTCCAAGATGGTCGAGGGTTCGGTTCAGAAGTACCTGAAGGAAGTTTCGCTGCTGAACCAGCCGTTCGTGAAGAACGACAAGCAGACCGTGGAACAGATGCTGAAGGCCAACAACACCAGCGTAAAGGGTTTCACCCTGTACGTGGTGGGTGAAGGCATCGAGAAGAAGCAGGACGACTTCGCTGCTGAAGTGGCCGCCCAGGTGGCTGCCGCCCAGAAGGGTTGATGTCCAGGTGATCGAGCCGTTTCTCCTCCGGGAGGTTGGCCCGGTCACCGTATAATGCCGAGGGGCGCCGCAAGGTGCCCCTCTGCACAAGTACGGCACGCGATGTGCGCCGTACAGTCAGTTTTCGCGGTCACCGGCCTCTGCGCGTCTTTTTAAAGGACGTTGCCGGCAGATGACCGCGAAAACCGGCTATCCAGTTGTCCAGTTTTTCCAAATTCATGCGCGGCCGGTGCGCAGAAGCCTTGTGCCGCCCGCGCCCATCCATCCGTTCAAACGAGCGATCAAGAACCAGCCCGAGGGTGACCATGCCAGCCTACAAGCGCGTCCTTCTGAAACTGTCCGGCGAAGCCCTCATGGGCGACGATGCATTCGGCATCAACCGTGCCACCATCGAGGGCATGGTCAATGACATTGCCGAAATCGTGAAGCTGGGTGTCCAGGTCGCCGTCGTCATCGGCGGCGGCAACATCTTCCGCGGCGTGGCCGGGGGTGCAGCCGGCATGGACCGGGCCACGGCCGACTACATGGGCATGCTGGCCACGATGATGAATGCGCTGGCGCTGCAGGATGCCATGCGCCACGCCAACATCGAAGGCCGTGTGCAGTCCGCACTGCGCATGGATCAGGTGGTCGAACCGTACATCCGTCCGCGCGCCATCCGTCAGCTCGAAGAGGGCAAGGTCGTGATCTTTGCCGCTGGCACGGGCAATCCCTTCTTCACGACTGACACGGCAGCAGCGCTGCGAGGCTCGGAAATCGGCGCCGAGATCGTGCTGAAGGCCACCAAGGTGGACGGCGTCTACACGGCGGACCCCAAGAAGGATCCGAGCGCCACGCGCTACGCCACGATTACGTTCGATGAGGCCATCTCCCGCAACCTGCAGGTCATGGACGCTACCGCCTTCGCGTTGTGCCGTGACCAGAAGCTGCCCATCAAGGTGTTCTCGATCGTCAAGCCGGGAGCGCTCAAGCGCGTGATCCTGGGTGACGACGAAGGTACGCTAGTACACGTTTGAGCAGTCGGGGCCGCGTCAGAATACGGATTCGGCCCGACCTCAGAGTAGAATGTTTCATTTTCGATCCCGCCTGGGCGGGATCCTGTCTGGTAGTTTCCCGGAGGTAAACATGACCGTCGCCGACACAAAGAAGAGCGCCGAGCAGAAGATGCAGAAGTCCATCGAAGCTTTCAGGACCGATCTGGCGAAGATCCGCACCGGCCGCGCGCACACCGGCCTGCTCGATCACGTGCAGGTGGATTACTACGGCTCGCCCGTGCCCATCAGCCAGGTGGCCAACGTTGGTCTGGGCGATGCGCGCACCATTACCGTGCAGCCGTGGGAAAAGAAGATGGTCCAGGCCGTCGAGAAGGCTATCCGCGATGCGGACCTGGGCCTGAACCCCGCCACGATGGGTGACGTGATTCGCGTGCCGATGCCAGCCCTGACCGAAGAGCGCCGGAAGGAACTGATCAAGGTGGTGAAGAGCGAGGCCGAGGGCGCCAAGGTGGCCGTGCGCAACCTGCGCCGCGACGCCAACGAGCAATTCAAGAAGCTCGTCAAGGACAAGACGATTTCGGAAGACGACGAACGTCGTGGCACCGAAGAAGTCCAGAAGCTGACGGACAGGTACGTCGGCGAAATCGACAAGCTCGTGACCGAGAAAGAGAAGGAAATCATGACGGTGTAAGGCCGTCCCGGCGCCTGGGCGCCGGGATCGTTCCGCATCGTCCACGCATCCATGCAGCATATCAGTTCGACGCTCGGCGTTCCCGATACTACTTATGTGCCTCGCCACGTTGCCATCATCATGGATGGCAACGGTCGCTGGGCGACGCAGCGTCATCTGCCGCGCGTGGCTGGCCATACGCGCGGGCTGGATACGGTGCGCGACATCGTGCAGGCATGTGCCTCGCGTGGTGTGCAGTTCCTGACGCTGTTTGCATTCAGTTCAGAGAACTGGCGCCGTCCCGCCGACGAGGTGTCCTTCCTGATGCGCTTGTTCATGACCGCTCTGCGCCGCGAAGTGGTCAAGATGCATGCCAACAATATCCGCCTGCGGGTCGTGGGTGACCTGGACCGGTTCAGCCCGCGCATCCGGCAACTCATCAAGGACGCCGAAGCCCGCACGGCATCTAACACCGGCCTGACCGTGACCATCGCCGCCAACTACGGCGGACGCTGGGATCTGCTCCAGGCAATGCGCAAGATGCTGGCACGCTCGCCCATGCTCGATACCGAAACGATCGACGAGTCCGTGCTGGCACCGCACCTGGCCATGGCCTATGCACCGGAGCCGGACCTGTTCATTCGCACCGGTGGCGAGCAGCGCATCAGCAATTTCCTGCTTTGGCAGCTCGCGTATTCCGAGCTGTACTTCACCGATACCTTCTGGCCAGATTTTGACGCCGCCGAGCTCGACAAGGCTTTTGCCTCGTACCGTCAGCGCGAGCGTCGTTTCGGCAGGACCAGCGCGCAGCTGGTGGCGCCGGGTCTGTCCGGCACGGCCTGATACCGGTCCGAACCATCTTTCACAACAACGGGAAACCGCAGCCGCATGCTTCTTACCCGCGTCATCACCGCCGTATGCCTGTTGTTGTTGATCCTGCCCATCCTGTTCCTGGCGCCACCCGTTGCGCTCGGCGCGCTCGTCGTGGTGATCGTTGCGCTTGCCGGGTGGGAGTTCGGGCGGCTGATCGGGCTGCGTGGGCCATGGCCGTATGCGTATGCGATGGCGTGCCTGGCGGTGCTGCTTGGCGCCTTCCTGACCGCGGATACAGGGTCCGTCGAGTGGCTGCTCAAGGCGTCGCTGGTAGCCTGGGGCGTTGCGCTGGTGCTGCTGGCGCGTGGCGTGCGCAAGGCTTCTCCGGGATTCACCGTGCTGGGTGCGGTACTCGGCCTGATCATGCTGCCGGCTTTCGGGCATGCGACGATGGGGCTGCGCTTTGCCGGAGTGGGCGTGTTGCTCACGGCCGCCGTGCTGGTCTGGGCGGCAGATATCGGCGCATATTTCGTGGGCAAGGCAATTGGCCGTCGCAAGCTGGCACCGACCATCAGTCCCGGCAAATCCTGGGAAGGAGCGATTGGCGGCTGGTTGTTGGCAATGGCCGTGGCACTGGGGCTGGCAGCTAGCCATGCGTTTGCGCCGACCTGGTATTCGACGATCGCCGACAAGGGTGGCCTGGGTCTGCTGGCTGTGCTGACCACGCTGCTTGTGGCTGCCAGTGTGGTCGGCGATCTATTCGAATCGCTGCTCAAGCGGCAGGTGGGCATGAAAGATAGCAGTCGTCTGCTTCCCGGCCATGGGGGCGTGCTGGATCGCATCGACGCCCTGATTCCGGTGTTCCCGCTGGCGGCGCTGCTGCTATCGTGGGTCTGATCAAACTTTGAGTTTCACGGGTTCTATGCAACGCATTACGATTCTGGGCGCCACGGGTTCCATTGGCGAAAGCACGCTCGATGTCGTGCGCCGTCATCCGGACCGGTACACGGTGCATGCGCTCAGCGCCCATCGTCAGGTGGACAAGCTGGCCGCTGCCTGCAAGGAATTCCGTCCGGCGCGTGCGGTAGTGGGTTCACCCGAGGCGGCGCGCGAACTGGAATCTCTGTTGCGCAGCGCGGGTCTCGATACCCAGGTCGAGCACGGGCCCGAAGCGCTCGAATCGATTGCCTCCGACGCCGGCACCGACGCCGTGATGGCGGCAATCGTGGGAGCGGCGGGGCTGCGCTCCTCGCTGGCTGCCGCCCGATCGGGCAAGCGCGTGCTGCTGGCGAACAAGGAATCGCTTGTGATGTCGGGTAGCATCTTCATGGATGCCGTGCGCGAACACGGCGCCACGCTGCTGCCGATCGACAGCGAACACAACGCGATCTTCCAGTGTCTGCCGACGAGCGATCCCCGTTATGGCATGGGCGTGTCCAAGGTTTTGCTGACGGCTTCGGGTGGCCCGTTCCGCACGCGCGACCCGTCCACGCTGCATGACATCACGCCCGACCAGGCTTGTGCGCATCCGAAGTGGGTGATGGGGCGCAAGATCTCGGTCGATTCGGCCACGATGATGAACAAGGGCCTCGAAGTCATTGAGGCGCACTGGTTGTTCGGTGCGCCTGCGGACAAGATCGAGGTACTGATCCATCCGCAGAGCATCGTGCATTCGATGGTGGCCTACGCGGATGGTTCGGTTCTCGCGCAGTTGGGTAATCCAGACATGCGCACGCCGATCGCCTACGGCATGGCGTATCCGGAGCGGATCGATTCGGGTGTCACGCCACTGGACCTCACCCTTGCCGGCGGACTGCATTTCGAGACGCCTGATCTCGAGCGTTTTCCGTGTCTGGGCCTCGCCTTCGATGCACTGCGCGCCGGTGGCCTGGCGCCAGCAGTGCTCAACGCCGCGAACGAGGTCGCTGTCGACGCGTTCCTGGCCGGAGATATCCGCTTTACCGATATCGCTCGCGTAGTCGATGGGGTGCTTGATCAGCCCGTGCAAGGCTCCGCTGACAGGCTGGACGATGTGCTCGCCGCCGACGCCGAAGCGCGCCGGGCAGCGACGGCACTGCTCACACAACTGGCCACGCATTGATCGATCACGGCGCAGCCGGATCTGAAAAAGGGTGATTTACCATGCAAACCGTCATCGCATTCGTTGTCGCCCTCTGTGTCCTGATCTTTGTCCATGAGATGGGGCACTACCTGGCTGCGCGTGCCTGCGGCGTAAAGGTCCTGCGTTTCTCCATTGGTTTCGGGCGGCCGCTGGCACGTTGGGTCAGCAAGGGACGGGACAAGACCGAGTGGACGCTGGCGATGATTCCGCTGGGCGGCTATGTCAAGATGCTTGACGAGCGTGAGCGCGATCCGGAAACCGATCCGCCCATCGACGCCGCCGAGTTGTCGCGTGCGTTCAATCGTCAGTCGGTAGGCAAGCGGTTCGTGATCGTGGCCGCCGGGCCGCTGGCCAACTTTGCGCTGGCTATCGCGCTGTATGTCGTGCTGTTCGCGGGCGGCATGCGCGAACCGTTGCCGGTGCTGGCAGCGCCAGCCGACGCCACCGTGGCCGCACAGGCCGGCGTGCGCGATGGCGACCGTGTGCTGTCGTTGACGGCGAACGGCGCAACCGAGACCGTGCAGTCGTGGAATGACCTGCGCATGGCAGTGTTCTCCCAGGGTTTCGGTGACGCCCGCGCGGTATTGCATGTACGCGGCACCGATGGCACCGAGCGCGATATCCAGCTTGGGCGCCTACCCGATACGGGTGGCAATCCGGAGCAGGATCCACTGGCCACGCTGGGACTGGCGCTCAAGGGCGGACCGGTCAAGGTTACGGAAATTGTGCCGGATTCAGCCGCCCAGCGGGCTGGCCTTCAGGCCGGCGACACGATCACGACGTGGCAGGGCCAACCATTGACCCAGGCCGGCGAACTGATTCGTGGCGTCCGCGCCCGCCCGGGGCAGGACGTGACACTGGGTATCGAGCGTAACGGGCAGCGGTCCGATCTGGTCGTGAAGCTGGATGCCGCGCCCGGGGGCAAGCCTGCTGCGGACGGGCAGCCGGCAGCCATGGTCGGCAAGCTCGGTGCAGCGTTGAACCAGGCGGTGCAGACCGAGGTGGTGCGTTACCCGGTCACTCAGGCGCTTGCCCGCGCCGCAGACCAGGTCTGGAGTACCAGTACGCTGTCGCTCAAGCTGCTCGGCAAGATGCTGGTCGGGCAGGCGTCGTTGCAGAATCTGAGCGGTCCGCTGACGGTTGCGGACTACGCCGGCCGGGCCGCGAACATGGGTTGGCAGCCTTTCGTCAGTTTTCTGGCCTTGGTCAGTGTCAGTCTTGGTGTACTGAATTTGTTACCTATTCCGGTGCTGGATGGGGGGCATTTGCTGTATTATTGCGTGGAATTTTTGACTGGCAAGCCTGTACCAGACCACTGGCAAGCGATGCTGCAGAAGGTTGGCATCGCGTGCATCCTGCTCCTGACTTCACTCGCATTATTTAATGACGTCAGCCGACTGTTTCTCGCGCGCGGCTAGATTCGCGCAGCTGGAAACGCCTGTCGGCCGGGGGCGGTCGTTTTTCCGGGAGGAGTTTCTCCACCGGAGAGGATCAGTTGTGCCGGCGTAGTTGCACTGGTGTACCAACAACGCTGGAGCCGGCACTGGAGCCAATACCCTGCATGAAATCGATGAGGAAGAGGGGATCGACTTTGATCAGAAATAAGCGCATCTCGCTGGGCTTGCTGACGAGTGCCATTATTGCTGCGTGGAGCCCGGCGGGCTGGGCCGCAGATCCGTTCGTGGTCAGGGATATCCGCGTTGAAGGCTTGCAGCGCGTGGAACCGGGTACCGTATTTGGCTATCTGCCTGTCCGCGTTGGTGAAACATTTACCGACGACAAGGGCGCCGACGCAATTCGTGCGCTCTACAATACCGGTTTCTTCAAGGACGTGCAGATCCGCGCCGAAGACGGCGTGCTGGTCGTGCAGGTCGAGGAACGTCCGGCGATTTCCCAGCTTGAATTCGTCGGCATCAAGGAATTCGACAAGGACACGCTGCGCCGCTCGTTGCGTGCCGTTGGCGTGGCCGAAGCGCGTTACTACGACAAGGCGCTGATCGACAAGGCCGAGCAGGAGCTGAAGCGCCAGTACGTGGCGCGCGGCTACTATGCTGCCGACGTTCAGACCACCGTGACCCCCGTTGACCGCAATCGCGTGTCCGTGGTGTTCAACGTGGAAGAGGGTCCGGTCGCCAAGATCCGCCAGATCAATATTGTCGGCAACAAGGCTTTCAAGGAAGGTACGCTGCGCGATGAAATGCAGCTGTCCACGCCGAACTGGCTGTCGTGGTACACGAAGAACGATCTGTACTCGAAGCAAAAGCTTACGGCCGATCTGGAAGCGCTGCGCTCTTTCTACCTGAACCGCGGTTATCTGGAATTCCAGATCGAATCGACCCAGGTGTCGATTACCCCGGACAAGAAGGATATTTACCTGACGCTGAATATCAGCGAAGGGGAGCAGTTCAAGGTCTCCGATATCCGTCTCGCTGGCGAACTGCTCGGCAAGCAGGACGAGATGGAGAAGCTGCTGAAGCTCAAGAAGGGCGACATCTTCTCGTCCGAGAAGCTGACCGCCAGCACGAAGGCCATCACGGACCTGCTGGGTACCTATGGCTATGCCTTCACGACGATCAACCCGCAGCCGCAGATCGACAAGGAAAAGCGTGAAGTTGCGCTGACCCTGATGGTCGACCCGGGCCGCCGTGTCTATGTGCGCCGCGTGAACGTGGTGGGCAACAGCAAGACGCGGGACGAGGTGGTGCGTCGCGAAATGCGCCAGATGGAAAGCTCGTGGTTCGATAGCGAGAAGCTGCAGCAGTCGCAGGCTCGTATCAACCGGACCGGCTATTTCACGGACACGAATATCACCACGGAAGACGTGGCGGGTGCGCCCGACCAGGTCGACGTGAACGTGAACGTGACCGAAAAGCCGACTGGCCAGATCAGCCTGGGCTTGGGTTTTTCGTCGACCGACAAGCTCGTGCTGCAAGCTGGCCTGCGTCAGGACAACGTGTTCGGTTCGGGTACCAGCCTTGGCCTCGACGTGAACACGGCGAAGTCGTTCCGTACGATCGCGCTGACGCAGTATGACCCGTACTTCACGGTGGACGGCATTAGCCGCTCGACCGATATTTACTACCGTACGTCGCGTCCGCTGTACTACACGGGCGACCAGGACTACAAGATCGTCTCGGCCGGTGGTGGCTTCAAGTTCGGCGTGCCGTTCTCCGAGAACGATACGGTGTTCTTCGGTATCGGCTACGAGCGGACCCAGGTCTATACGTCGTCGAACACGCCTAGCCAATATGCGGCCTGGCTGCAGAAGATCGGCAAGAACAGCGGCGATCCGATCAATAACTTCCCGTTCACGATTGGCTGGGCCCGCGACCGTCGCGACAGCGCACTGATCCCGACGAAGGGACCCTATACCCAGGCCAACCTCGAAGTCGGTGTGCCGGGCGGCGATACCCAGTACTATCGCGCCAGCTTCCAGCAGCAGTATTTTTACCCGCTGTCGAAAGCATTCACACTGGCTTTCAACGGTGAAGTGGCCTATGGTCACGGCTACGGCGATACGCCGTTCCCGGTGTTCAAGTACTTCTACGCTGGCGGTATCGGTTCGGTGCGTGGTTACCAGACCAGCACGCTGGGTCCGAAGGACCAGAACGGCAACCCGGTGGGTGGTGCGTCGAAGCTGATCGGTAACGTGGAATTCGTGTTCCCGCTGCCCGGTTCGGGTGTCGACCGCACGCTGCGGCTGTTCACGTTCTTCGACTTTGGTAACGTCTATCAGGAAGGCGCCCCGATTACCTTCAGCGACCTGAAGTACTCTACCGGCTTTGGTTTGTCCTGGCTGTCGCCGATTGGTCCGCTCAAGGTCAGCATGGGCTTCCCGCTGAAGAAGGACGAGACCGACAAGGTTCAGCGGTTCCAGTTCCAGATCGGTACCGCGTTCTGATCCCCAGAAGGATTTGCTTGATGAAACTCCACACTCCACTGATGAAATCCCTGAGCGCGGCTGCTCTGGCCGCAGTGGCCCTTTGCGCGGCGGCGCCGGCAATGGCGCAGGAAACCCGCATTGCCGCGGTGAACTCCGAGCGTATCCTGCGTGATTCGCAGCCGGCAAAGGTTGCACAGGTCAAGCTCGAGCAGGAATTCTCGAAGCGCGATCGCGAACTGCAGGACATGGCCCAGAAGATCAAGGGCATGGCCGACAAGCTCGACAAGGACACCGCCGTACTCGCAGACGCAGACCGTCAGCGTCGTCAGCGCGAAGTGGCCGATCTGGATCGCGAGTTCCAGCGCAAGCAGCGCGAGTTTCGTGAAGACCTGAACCAGCGCCGTAACGAGGAACTGGCGCAGGTGCTGGAACGTGCGAACCGCGTGATTCGTTCACTGGCCGAGCAGCGCAAGTACGACCTGATCGTCCAGGAAGCGGTCTACGTGAATCCTCGCATCGATATCACGGATGACGTGATGAAGGCGCTGAACGCCGGCGCGAAGTAAGCAGCGTCGCCCGCGTCGATCACCGTTTTCGTTTTTCAAGGAAGTACCGCCATGCAGACACCCACACTGGGTCAGCTCGCCACCGAATACGGCGCGCAGGTTGTGGGTGATCCCGACCTGCCCGTGAGCGGTCTCGCGCCGCTCGACCAGGCCGGTTCCGGCGACCTGTCGTTCCTGTCCAATCCGCTTTACCAGGCCCAGGCGCTCGCGTCGAAGGCCGGTGCCGTGATCGTTTCACAGACGGATCTGGACCGCATCCATGCGGAAGGCCATGCCGAAGGCCGTAACTGGCTGGTCGCACGCAATCCCTACGTTTGTTTCGCCCGCGTTGCGCAACGGTTCGACCGTGCGGCCAATGCGGACCCGCGATTGGGTATCGATCCGCGCGCGACGGTGGCGTCAGACGCAGTGGTCCCGGCATCGTGCTTTATCGGCCCGAATGTCGTGATCGAGGCTGGTGCCCGACTTGGCGAACGGGTGCGTATCCTGGCAAATGCCTTTATCGGCGCAGGCGCCGAGATTGGCGAAGATACGCTCATCTATGCCAACGTTTCTGTCTATCATCGTTGCGTAGTGGGCGCGCGCAATATCCTGCATAGCGGGGCGGTCATTGGCGCGGATGGTTTCGGCTTTGCGCCCGATATCGGTCCGGCTGGAGTGGAGTACGTCAAGATTCCGCAGGTTGGACGCGCGATACTGGGCAATGACGTTGAGATCGGCGCAAATACGTGCGTCGATCGTGGCGCCATGGCCGACACGGTGATCGAGGACGGGTGCAAGATCGATAATCAGGTACAGATCGCGCACAACGTGCATGTGGGCGCGCATACCGTGATTGCGGGTACGGCGGCCGTTTCGGGTAGCACCCGGATCGGCAAGTTCTGCGTGATCGGCGGCGCAGCGAATTTTTCCGGCCATCTGAATATCGCTGACCGGACCACCGTGTCCGGCGGCACCTCGATTACCAAATCGATTACAAAACCCGGTGGGCATTTCACCAGCGTGTTTCCGTTTACTTCGCATGGTGAATGGGAACGCAATGCCGCCATCGTACGCGGCTTGTCGAAGCTGCGCGAACGCGTGGTACAGCTGGAACGCCGCCTGCGCGGCACGCCGGCCGGGTCCAATAGCAACAAACAAGACGAAGAGAGATCATCATGACAGCCTCCGATATCGATATCCGCAAGATCCTGAAGCTGCTGCCGCATCGCTACCCGATCCTGCTGGTCGACCGGGTGCTCGAGTTCGAGCCGCAGAAGCGCATCAAGACCCTGAAGAACGTGACGATCAACGAGCCGTACTTCATGGGACATTTCCCGGAACAACCGGTCATGCCCGGGGTCATGATCCTGGAGGCGCTGGCCCAGTCGGCCGGGCTGCTGACGTTTGGCGCGGACATGGAGCGCAAGGAAGGTTCGCTGTACTACTTCGTCGGCATCGATGGCGCGCGCTTCAAGCGCGTGGTGTACCCCGGCGATCAACTCCACCTGAATGTGACCGTGGAACGCTACATTCGCGGCATCTGGAAGTTCAAGGCCAACGCCACTGTGGACGGTGAAGTTGCCTGCGAGGCCGAGCTGATGTGTACGGTCAAGCAGGCCGACGCCTGATTGACCCGACTCCGGGCACAACCGCAAGAACAGGACACGACGTATGACGCAAATCCATCCTACCGCACTGGTCGATCCGAAGGCTGAACTGGCTGCCGATGTCGAAGTCGGCCCATTTTCCATCATCGGACCCAATGTACGCATCGGCAGCGGTACACGGGTTGGCGCGCACACCACGGTCGAGGGTCATACGACCATCGGCGCGGACAACCGCATCGGCCCGTATGCCTCGGTGGGCGGCGTCCCGCAGGACATGAAGTACGCCAACGAGCCGACCCGGCTCGATATCGGCGATCGCAACACCATCCGCGAATTCACGACGATCCATACCGGAACCGTGCAGGATCGTGGCTTGACCAGCCTCGGCAATGACAACTGGATCATGGCCTATGTCCACATCGCGCATGACTGCCGTGTGGGCAACCATACGGTGTTCTCGAGCAATGCCCAGATTGCCGGCCACGTGGAAGTGGGTGACTGGGCAATTCTCGGCGGCATGAGCGGAGTCCACCAGTTTGTCCGCATCGGCGCGCACGCCATGCTCGGTGGCGCTTCGGCGCTCGTTCAGGACGTGCCGCCGTTCGTGATCGCGGCCAGCGACAAGAACGGCAACAAGGCCACGCCGCACGGTGTCAACGTGGAAGGTTTGCGTCGTCGTGGTTTCGACGCCGCACAGATTGCCTCGCTGCGCCAGGCATACAAGCTGCTGTACAAATCAGATCTGAGCTTCGACGATGCGCGTAATGAAATCACCGCGATGCTCGGGCAAACGGATGCCGCAACCGCTGCGCCGCTGAAGTCGTTCGTGGAGTTCCTCGCCGCCACCCAGCGCGGCATCGTTCGCTGATTCCGGCTGCACATGGTCGAGGCTGCCGTACAGGCCGCGCTTCCCGTCGAAGGGGCTGCGGATAGGAACAAGCGAGGCACGATTGCCATGGTCGCCGGCGAGGCGTCGGGCGATCTGCTCGCATCGCTGTTGCTCGAGGGGTTGCAAGCCCGGCTCGGCGAGTCAGTCAGCTATGCAGGCATCGGCGGGCGGCGCATGATGGCGCAAGGGTTCGTCTCGCACTGGCCGATGGATACGCTGTCGGTCAACGGCTACGTGGAAGTGCTGGGCTCGCTGCGAGAGATTCTTGCCACGCGTCGCGCGATTCGCGAACAGTTGATTGCCCAGCCCCCGCTGTGTTTTATCGGTGTGGATGCGCCCGATTTCAATTTCGGGCTCGAGGTGCCACTGCGTCGCGCTGGCATTCCGGTCGTGCATTTCGTGAGTCCCTCGATCTGGGCGTGGCGAGGCGGTCGTATCCGCACTATCGCCCGCGCGGTGGATCACATCCTCTGCTTGTTCCCTTTCGAGCCCGAGATTTACGCCAAGGCGGGGATTCCGGCGACTTACGTCGGCCATCCGCTTGCCGACGTCATCCCGATGGTGCCGGATGTGGCTGGCGCGCGCGAGAAGCTGGGCCTGCCGGCCGGCAAGCGCATCGTCGCGGTGCTGCCGGGCAGCCGCCAATCGGAAGTCCGCAATCTTGGCGCGACATTTTTCGAGGCCATGGCACGGATGCATCGCATGGACGGTAACCTGGCGTTTGTCGTGCCGGCAGCCAGTCCTGCACTGCGCGACATTATCGAAGGTCTTCACAACCAGCATCCCGAGCTGGATATTCAAGTTGTGGATGGTCAGTCGCATCTGGCAATGGAGGCGTCGGATGTAGTGTTGCTGGCCAGTGGCACGGCCACGTTGGAAGCAGCCCTGTACAAGAAGCCGATGGTTATCTCCTACAAGGTGCCCTGGCTGACCGCGCAGATCATGAAACGGCAAGGCTATCTGCCGTACGTGGGACTGCCTAATATTCTGTCAGGACGTTTCGTCGTGCCCGAACTGTTGCAGGACGATGCCACGCCGGATGCGCTGGCACGAGAAACGCTGCTCCAACTCAATGACGAGGGCAACGTGGCCTTCCTGCGCGAACACTTCACCGCAATGCATCACACGCTGAAGCGCGACACGGCGAATCTGGCTTCGGGAGTGGTAGTCGACCTGATGCACAGTCGGGGAGTGCGCTGATGGCCCGGCCCAAGGCAGGCACTTCCACGCAAATCGGACTGGATCTGACACAGACGGTAGCGGTTGTGCAGCGTTTGTGTGGCGTGGACGAGGCCGGTCGGGGCCCGTTGGCGGGCCCGGTCTACGCTGCGGCGGTTGTCCTGAATCCCGCGCGTCAGGTTCGTGGGCTGGCAGATTCCAAGATCCTGACTGCAGCAAAGCGGGAATCGCTTTTCGAACGGATTTGCGAGCATGCGCTGGGCTGGCATATCGCATTCGCCACTGTCGAGGAAATCGACTCGATCAACATCCTGCACGCGTCGATGCTCGCCATGCGACGGGCCGTGCAGGGCTTGGCCGCCAGCGGAGTGATTCCCGATCTTGTGCAGGTCGACGGAAATCGTTGCCCCGAGGTGCCGTTCCCCGTCGAGGCGATTGTCAAGGGAGACGCCAAGGTTCGCGCGATTTCCGCTGCATCGATCCTGGCGAAAGTGGCACGCGATCGCAATCTGCTCGAACTGCACGCCAAGTATCCGGAGTACGGATTCGACAGCCATTTTGGTTATCCGACGCCACAGCATTTTGCCGCGCTGGACAAGCATGGTGCAACGCCTCATCACCGGCGCTCCTTTGCGCCCGTTCGGCAGGCACTCGAACGTGAGCGGGCGGCCACCGTGGCCCATACCGTTACCGACGAAACGCCGCCTTTCTGAGATTTTCCTTGAAGCACGTCACTTCGCGCGATAACGCGCTGTTCAAGCACCTGAAGGCCCTGGTCGGCTCCACGCATCAGCGCCGGAAGGCCGGCCAGTCGGTACTGGACGGTGTTCATCTGGCCGATGCCTATGTCGCCGCGCTTGGGCAGCCGGTCAGTTGCGTCGTGAGCGAGCGTCACTACGATCATTCCGAAGTGCGCTCTCTGCTGGAGCGCATCGAGCCGGAGCGCGTCGTCATGCTTGCAGATACGTTGTTTGCGCAGATCAGCAGCGTGGCCAACGGTATCGATCTACTGTTTGTCATCGAGACGCCTGCGGGCCATCTGCCGGCAACAATCGATACAGATTGCGTCATCCTCGATGGCGTACAAGATGCGGGTAATGTCGGATCCATCCTGCGAAGTGCCGCTGCAGCGGGAATCGCTCATGCATTCCTGACCACCGGCTGTGCCTTTGCCTGGTCGATCAAGACGCTGCGGGCTGGTATGGGTGCCAACTTCCATCTCAATATCGTCGAGCACTGCACGCTGGACATGCTTGCCAGCCGCTTGTCAGTCCCACTGTTCGCGACGTCTTCCCACGCCGATGCTGCCGTTTTCGATACCGATCTGCGCCAACCCGTTGGCTGGATTGTCGGCAATGAAGGGGCAGGAGTGAGCGCGGAGTGGATGGAGCGGGTTACCCGCACGGTCGGTATTCCACAGCCAGGTGGGCTGGAGTCTCTGAACGTAGCTGCCGCCACGGCAATATGCCTGTTTGAAGCGGTGCGGCAACGGCGCTGAGTTGCTACTTGCTGTGCTTGGACGATGACTTCATCCTGCCCTCATGACTGCCGTATGCCTATTGGACGATTCTCAAAGATGCCCGCAAATCAGTAGTTATCGCGGTCGACTTTGATCTCCTGCAAAATCGTTGTCGCAATCTCTTCAATCGACTTGTGCGTTGACGACAGCCATTTGATGCCCTCGCGGCGCATCATGGCTTCCGCCTCGTTGACTTCATAGCGGCAGTTTTCCACAGCCGCGTACTTGCTACCCGGGCGCCGTTCGTTGCGAATTTCGGTCAGTCGCTGTGGATCGATGGACAAGCCGAAGATCTTGGCCTTGAAGGCATAGAGCGCGGAGGGAAGCCTGCCTCGTTCGAAATCGTCCGGAATCAGCGGGTAGTTCGCGGCCTTGAGGCCATATTGCATGGCCAGGTACAGGCTGGTAGGGGTCTTGCCGCTACGGGAAACGCCCACCAGGATGACATCAGCTTCTGCCAGGTTCTTGTGGGACTGGCCGTCGTCATGGGCAAGCGAAAAATTGATCGCCTCGATGCGGTTCTTGTAGGCCTCGGTGTCGGCATTCTGATGGAACCGGCCAATCGCGTGGGTGGATTTCAGCCCCAGTTCCTTCTCGAGAGGCTCGATAAAGGTCTGGAACATGTCAAGAATCATGCCCTTGGCGCGGCGTATCGCCTTGTTCGAGTCGGAGTTGACCAGCGTGGTGAAGACGATGGGCGGTACGCCCTCGTTGTAGAAGGCCTCGTTGATCTTGCTGACAGCGATATGTGCCTTTTCCGGCGTGTCCACAAACGGCATCCGCACCTTGCGGAAGCGCATCTCGAACTGCGCGAGAATCGAGTGGCTGAACGTTTCGGCCGTAATGCCGGTACCATCGGAAACGATAAAGACCGTACGTACAGCAGGGCGATCCGCTGTCGCGGGGGCTGCGGGCTGCACAGCGCTGGCAGCCGGCGCGGTGTCAGTGGCTGGGGCGGAGGCGGGTTGCGATGCGTCAGGCGCGTCAGGCAGGGACATGTCTGGACAATTATTTTTGAGACGGCCGCCGCGCGAAAGTGCGATGCGGCACGGTAGAATAGCGGCGATCTTTTGGCTAAGCAATTCCGCCAACGTCGATCAGGCAACGATCCGGGGCCCGATTGTCGACAATGTGCGGTGCAGCATCGGAAGTTGCCGATTGCAGCCGGAATTGCTCAGCCAAGCGATCCGCCGGGGACAGAACATCAACAACATACCGGTCGGTGCAAAAGATTTCTTACTTTGTTTTGAGGCTTTTATGACCAACCAGGTAGATAACGGCGCCTACGTGCTGCCGTTTGAAGAACTGCGCATGCAGGATGTCGAGATCGTCGGCGGCAAGAATTCGTCGCTCGGCGAAATGATCTCGCAACTCGCCAACGCCGGCGTACGCGTACCCGGCGGCTTCGCGACCACGTCCCTGGCCTTTCGCGATTTTCTCGAACACAACAATCTCACCGCGCGTATCTCGGAACGTCTGAAGACGCTTGACGTCGATGACGTCAAGGCGCTGGCCGAAGCTGGCGCGGAAATCCGCGGCTGGGTGGCATCTGCACCGTTCCAGCCCCGTCTCGACGCCGAGATCCGCGAGCACTACGCGCGCGTATCGGCGCGCGAAGGTGCCGAGGCGTCGTTCGCCGTGCGCTCGTCGGCCACGGCCGAAGACCTGCCCGACGCATCGTTTGCCGGTCAGCAGGAGTCGTACCTGAACGTCAGCGGTATCGATGACGTGCTGGACAAGGTCAGGCACGTATTTGCGTCGCTGTACAACGACCGTGCGATCTCCTACCGCGTGCACAAGGGCTTTGCCCACGACGTCGTGGCGCTGTCGGCTGGTATCCAGCGCATGGTCCGCTCGGATCTGGCCGCCTCGGGCGTGATGTTCACGATCGACACCGAATCCGGTTTCCCGGACGTGGTCTTCATCACGTCGAGCTACGGCCTGGGTGAAACGGTGGTGCAGGGCGCCGTGAATCCGGACGAGTTCTATGTCTTCAAGCCGACCTTGCAAGCCGGCCACTACCCGATCATCCGCCGCTCGATTGGCTCGAAGCTGATCAAGATGGAGTTCACGAAGCCCGGCGAAGCTGGCCGCGTGAAGACCGTGGACGTACCGCCCGAACTGCGCAACCGCTACTCGATCACCGACGAAGATGTCAGCGAGCTGGCGCGCTACGCGATGACCATCGAGAAGCACTATGGCCGCCCGATGGACATCGAGTGGGGCAAGGACGGCAAGGATGGCAAGATCTACATCCTGCAGGCGCGTCCGGAAACGGTGAAGAGCCAGTCGGCTGGCAAGGCCGAGCAACGCTTCAAGCTCAAGGGCACGTCCGCCGTGCTGACGAGCGGTCGCGCGATTGGCCAGAAGATCGGCACGGGTCCGGTGCGCGTCATCAACGATCCGTCCGAAATGGAACGCGTGCAGCCGGGCGACGTGCTGGTGGCCGACATGACCGACCCGAATTGGGAACCGGTGATGAAGCGCGCCGCGGCAATCGTCACGAACCGTGGCGGCCGTACGTGCCACGCCGCGATCATCGCGCGTGAACTGGGCGTGCCGGCCGTGGTGGGTTGCGGCGACGCGACCGATCTGCTGAAGGACGGCACCCTCGTGACCGTTTCCTGCGCAGAAGGCGACGAAGGCCGGATCTACGATGGTCTGCTCGAAACCGAGGTGACCGAGGTCCAGCGCGGCGAGATGCCGCAAATCGCGACCAAGATCATGATGAACGTCGGCAACCCGCAGTTGGCCTTCGATTTCGCACAGATCCCGAATGAAGGTGTGGGTCTGGCCCGCCTGGAATTCATCATCAACAACAACATCGGCGTCCATCCGAAGGCGATCCTCGACTATCCGCAAGTCGATGCCGACCTGAAGAAGGCCGTGGAGTCGGTGGCACGTGGCCACGCGAGTCCGCGCGCGTTCTACGTCGACAAGCTGGCCGAAGGCATGGCCACGATCGGCGCAGCGTTTTATCCGAAGCCTGTGATCGTGCGTCTGTCGGACTTCAAGTCGAACGAGTACAAGAAGCTGATCGGTGGGTCGCGCTACGAACCGGATGAAGAGAACCCGATGTTGGGTTTCCGTGGCGCGTCGCGTTACATCTCGGAAGACTTCGCGGAAGCGTTCGAGATGGAATGCAAGGCCATGAAGCGCGTGCGCGACGAAATGGGTCTGACCAACGTCGAGATCATGGTGCCGTTCGTGCGCACGCTGGGCCAGGCCGAGCGCGTGATCAACCTGCTCGCCAAGCACGGTCTCAAGCGCGGCGAGAACGGCCTGCGTATCATCATGATGTGCGAGGTGCCGTCGAACGCGATTCTTGCCGAGGAATTCCTGCAGTTCTTCGATGGTTTCTCGATTGGCTCGAACGACCTGACGCAGCTCACGCTGGGCCTGGACCGCGACTCGGGCATGGAATTGCTGGCCAAGGATTTCGACGAACGCGATCCGGCCGTGCGCTTCATGCTGCAACGCGCCATCTCCACGGCGCTGCGCCTGGACAAGTATGTCGGTATTTGCGGTCAGGGTCCTTCGGATCACCCGGACTTCGCGGCATGGCTGGCCCAGGAAGGCATCAAGTCCATCTCGCTGAATCCTGATTCTGTGGTCGAAACCTGGAAGCAGCTGGCTTCGTGAGGCATTACACGTCACAATAGCGACATGACAACAAATTGGCGCCGGTCCTGAACCGGCGTCGTGCGGCACCGGCCCTGCGGCAGGTGTTCCTACTGCCCCCGCAGACGCCGAAGGCGTTTGGCGGGGGTTTTTGTTTTTCGGGTTGGCGTTTTGTGAAATGGAAAGGAGCGGGATGACGCCGTATTACGTTTGGTTTGCTGCTGCGGTGATTCTGATCATCGCGGAAATGGCCACAGGCACGTTCTATCTGCTGATGATTGCTTCCGGAGTTGTGGCAGGGGGTGTTGCTGCCATGTTGGGCCTGGACGTGCCACTGCAGACCGTAGTGGCTGCCGTCGTTGCGGTCATTGCGATAGCGGCGCTGCGACGTACGCGCTATGGCCGCTTGCGGCGCAGGGAGCCGGGCACCGATCCAAACGTCAACCTGGATATTGGGCAGGAACTGGATGTAGGCGCCTGGGATGGCTTCGGTCGAGCCCGGGTGCCATACCGCGGCGCTGACTGGACCGTGGAACTGGCGCCGGGGAGTGTTCCGACGCCGGGACGATATCGGATCGTGGAAGTACGGGGCACTACGTTGATCGTGTCGCCACGGTAGATCTCACGGCCATGGGTGCCGGCTTTTTTCTTTGACGGGAGTTTTGTTGATGTCTGCTTTCCAGCTTGGCCTTTTTCCGCTGATTCTGCTTGTTGGTGCGATCGTGCTGATCGCAAAATCCATCAAGATCGTGCCGCAGCAGCACGCTTGGGTACTGGAACGACTGGGCCGTTACCATGCGACCCTGACGCCGGGCCTGTCGATCGTGGTGCCTTTTGTCGATCGCGTTGCCTACAAACACATCCTCAAGGAAATCCCGCTCGATGTGCCGAGCCAGGTGTGTATCACCAAGGACAACACGCAGTTGCAAGTCGACGGGGTCTTGTACTTCCAGGTGACGGACCCGATGAAGGCGTCGTACGGTTCCAGCAACTTTGTGGTGGCGATTACGCAGTTGTCGCAGACGACGCTGCGTTCCGTGATTGGCCGGCTGGAACTCGACAAGACGTTCGAAGAGCGCGATTTCATCAACCACAGCGTGGTCAATGCGCTCGATGAGGCTGCAGCAAACTGGGGGGTGAAGGTACTGCGGTACGAGATCAAGGATCTGACGCCGCCCAAGGAGATCCTGCATGCGATGCAGGCCCAGATCACGGCTGAACGCGAGAAGCGAGCGTTGATCGCAGCATCGGAAGGTAAGCGCCAGGAGCAGATCAACCTGGCGTCCGGTGCCCGAGAGGCAGCCATTCAGAAGTCCGAAGGGGAAAGGCAGGCTGCTATCAACCAGGCGCAGGGCGAGGCGAACGCCATTCTGGCAGTGGCGGAGGCCAATGCTCAGGCGATTGCAAAGATCGGCCATGCCATTCGGAGCGAAGGTGGGGTGGAGGCCATGAACCTGAAGGTGGCCGAGGAATATGTGGCAGCCTTCGCGAACCTCGCCAAGCAGGGCAATACGCTGATTGTTCCCGGTAACCTGGGCGATATGAGCAGCATGGTTGCGACCGCATTGCAGATCGTGAAGTCGCAGGGTGGGACGAAGATCTGAAGTCCTGTGCACCATAGAAAACGGAGGCCTTGGCCTCCGTTTTTTTTGCCGCAACTGCGGACCTACTCCTTGGTGCCGCCCTTCATGATGCGGGCCTTTTCGCGTTCCCAGTCGCGATTCTTCTCGGTTTCGCGCTTGTCGAACTGTTTCTTGCCCTTGGCGAGGCCGATTTCGCACTTCACCCGGCCACGCGTGTAATGGAGATTCAGCGGGACAAGGGTGTAACCGCGTTGCTCCACCTTGCCGATCAGTTTCTTGATCTCTTCGGCCTTGAGTAGTAGCTTGCGCGTCCGGACGGGGTCGGGCGTGACGTGGGTGGAGGCGCTCTGCAGCGGGCTGATGTGGGCGCCAATCAGGAACATTTCGGCGTCGCGGACTACGACGTAACCTTCCTTGATCTGGACGCGGTTTGCGCGGATTGCCTTGACCTCCCAGCCTTCCAGCACGATCCCGGCCTCATAGCGCTCTTCGATGAAGTAGTCGAAAAAGGCTTTCTTGTTGTCAGCGATCGTCATGCGGGTGGTGGAATCCTTTGCGGGCCGCCTGGTCTGTCAGGTGGCCGGTTATCTGGTGTGTGGCCGGTTGTCGAACCAGCGGTGTGGTGCGCAGGCCAAGCCGGGCGTGCCGTGTTGGCGGCTGTCGGCTAAAATCGGGATTCTAGCAAACCACCCGGCCCCAGCCCAGTTTCGCGGGGCCTGCGATCCGAATACATGGCAGACGTCCATAAATCCGTACTGCTCGGTTTCTCCGCCGAACAGATGTACGACCTGGTCACGCGCGTGGAAGATTATCCAAAATTCCTGCCCTGGTGTGGCGGAGTGGAGGTCTTCGAACAGACCGAGACCTTGCTCGATGCCAAGATCAACATCCATTTCAGTGGCATCAAGCAGTATTTCCATACGCGCAATACCCAGGAGCGGCCGACGCGTATCGATATGACGTTCGCAGACGGTCCTTTCAAGACCTTTAATGGCTGCTGGCGATTTACGCCCCTGCGAGCCGATGCCTGCAAGGTCGAGTTTCACCTTCACTATGAGTTTTCGAGCGTTCTGCTCGAAAAGATCATCGGGCCGGCCTTCAGCGTCATCGCCAATACCTTCGTCGATGCCTTCGTCAAGCGTGCCGAGGTAGTGTATGCCGACAAGTCCTGAGCCCGGCGGCACCGTACGTCTCTCGGTCTGCTACGCGCGGCCCGATACGGTATTCCTCGAATCCGTGGCGGTGCCCGCAGGCACTACGATCATGCAGGCCGTTCAGTCCAGCGGACTGATCGCCACGTGTCCGGAAGTGGATCCCACCACGATGCGCGTGGGCATTTTCGGCAAGCTCAAGACCATTGACACCCCGGTGCGCGAGGGAGATCGTGTCGAAGTCTATCGTGCCTTGACGGCTGATCCCAAGCAGGCGCGCCGCAAGCGTGTGCAGAAAACCCGTGCCACAGCCACTGGCATTCGGGAAGGCCAGAAATGGCTGCGCGGCGGGGCGGGCGACTGATGTTGCCGGGGGCCTAGCTCGTGCAGTGCTGGCTCAGCGACTCGTTCATCCGGGCGATTTCGGCGGAGCGCTCCTCGTCATTGAGTCGCTGTGGCGCACCGTCCGGACCGGATCGTGATACGCGGACGCCCTGGCTGAGGCCCGTCGCATAGTTGCGCATTTCCTGGCATTTCTCCTGACGTGCCAGATCCTGGCGTTCCTTCGTCGCAGCTTCCAAATCAGCCTTGATCCGCGCATCGCGACGCTCGCGGAACGCTTCGTCAGCGTCTCCCGATTTCTCGCCCTTGCTCTTGGTGCTCACGGACTGCATACGCGGCTCGCCGGGCTTTGCGGCTTTCGCTGCCGTTCTGCCGTCGTTCTGGATCTCGGTGGCAGAGCCCTCGGCTTCGACCGGCCGGTAGGCCCCGGCAAAGCGCCCGGGCGCAGCCTTGATCGCGCTTGCCGGCACAGACAGCGGGGGCGGCACGTCGCTGTAGACGGTGCGCCCGTTGGCATCCGTCCATTGCCATTGCGAGATGGCGGTGCCCGGCACAAGCGCAGCGAGCGTTGCAGCAATCAGCGGATACAGCACGGATCGTTTCATGGCGAAGTCGTGAGCAGGTCAGGCAGGTTGCAAGAGTGATGGACATCATGCGCCGGTGGGGTTGACAGCGATGTGACCCGTGCGGCATTGCGCTAGTCTACTGAGCCTTGTCCGTCGCGTGCAAGCGGACCGACCATGCCACACCCACCATCAGCAAAGCGATGGCGGCGATTTCCAGTGGTCGCGGCCAGCGGTGATCGAACACAAAACCGTACGCCAGCGCGAAAAGCGTCTCGAATACGATCATCTGACCCGATAGCGTCAATGGCAATCTGCGGCTCGAGATGTTCCAGAGATTGTTGCCAATAAGCGACGCGCCAAGCGCAACGGCAGCGTTGACCGTCCAGAACCACTGCCATTCCCGACCGCTGCCGGGCGCTGTCAGATGGTCGGCGAAGGCCAGCCAGCCCACCACAGCCAGAATCAATGAGACAAGTCCGGTAGACAACCCATACAGCGCGGACCATTCATTTCCGCTGAACTGTGGATTGCGCTGCAAGTAGCGTGCGTTGTCCACGGCGTATAGCGTCCAGCAGATCAACGCCCCCGCCGCGCAGACAACGCCGGCCAGCTTCTGCCAGGCCGGGCGGGCCAGCGCACCCGCGACGGCACCCTGCGCGCCGTCGCCGCCAGTGAAGAGGTCGATGTTGATGCAGGCGATGCCTGCGGCCACCACCAATAGCGGAAGAGCCAGTCTGCCAAGCGGCACGGCGCCATGATCGCGCCGGCCCATGAGCGTGACCGAAATCGGCAGGATGCCGATGATCAGTGAAGTCGGGCCGACGCCTGCCAGTTGCACGCCAAACGCAAGCAGCACGTAGTAGAGAAGATTGCCCGTGAACGCCTGACGCAGCAGGGCGATGCAGTCGGCGCGCGTAAGCTTGCGGGCAATGCGACGCATCAGCGGTAGGGCGGCAACGCAGGCCACGATCCCGTAAGCGAGATAGCGGCCGATTGCCAATTCCCATGGAGAGAATGCGGGCAGCAGCTTGGGTGCAATGAAGACCATGCCCCAGAAGGCCCCGGCCAGGAGGCCGCACAATACGCCGATTCCCATGGTCTCCGATGCGCCGTTGAAAAAGGAGGCCGAGAATAGCAAACGCATTGCAGGAACGCATCAGCAAATCCTGCATTCCTGTATAATCTGCTTTTGCGCCTAGAGGATTCGCTATGCGTCTTGTCCAGAAAGCACTCACATTCGATGACGTGCTGCTCGTCCCGGCCTATTCGGCCGTCCTGCCCCGGGATGTTTCCCTCCGCACCCGACTGACCCGTTCGATCGAACTCAATATTCCGCTGCTGTCCGCCGCCATGGATACAGTGACGGAGGCTCGCCTCGCCATTGCCATGGCCCAGGCCGGCGGTATCGGTATCGTCCACAAGAACCTGAAGCCCGCTGACCAGGCTCGTGAAGTGGCGCGCGTGAAGCGCTACGAATCGGGTGTGCTGCGTGATCCGATCACCATTTCGCCCGACATGAAGGTGCGCGATGTGATCGCACTGTCGCAGCAGCATGGCATTTCGGGTTTCCCGGTGCTCGAGGGCAAGACCGTAGTCGGCATCATTACCAACCGCGACCTGCGCTTCGAGGAAGAACTCGACGCCCCGGTGCGCGCCAAGATGACCCCGCGCGAGAAACTCGTGACCGTGGCCGAAGGTGCACCGCTCGAGGAAGCCAAGCGTCTGATGAACCGCCACCGCCTGGAGCGTGTGCTGGTCGTCAACGGTGCATTCGAGCTGCGCGGCCTGATCACGGTGAAGGATATTCAGAAGGCCGTGGACAACCCGCTGGCCAGCAAGGATGCGCATGGCCAACTGCGCGTAGGCGCCGCAGTGGGCGTGGGTCCCGATAATGACGAACGCGTGGAACTGCTGGTCAAGGCCGGCGTCGATGTCATCGTCGTAGATACTGCGCACGGTCATAGCCAGGGTGTGCTGGATCGCGTGCGCTGGGTCAAGCAGAATTTCCCGCAAGTTGAAGTGGTCGGCGGCAATATCGCCACCGGTGCAGCCGCGCTGGCGCTGGTCGAGCATGGTGCAGATGGCGTAAAGGTCGGTATCGGCCCGGGGTCGATCTGCACCACGCGTATCGTGGCCGGTGTGGGTGTGCCGCAAATTACCGCCGTGTCGAACGTTGCCGAAGCGCTCAAGGGCACGGGCGTGCCGCTGATCGCCGACGGCGGTATCCGTTATTCGGGCGATGTGGCCAAGGCCCTCGCAGCCGGTGCACACACCGTGATGATGGGCGGCATGTTCTCGGGTACCGAGGAAGCGCCGGGCGAGGAGTTCCTGTTCCAGGGGCGCTCGTTCAAGAGCTACCGCGGCATGGGTTCGGTGGGTGCCATGAAGGATGGCGCGGCAGACCGCTACTTCCAGGAAGACAACACTGCGAACGTCGACAAGCTCGTGCCGGAAGGCATCGAGGGTCGCGTGGCCTACAAGGGTCCGGTGCAGGCGATCATCCACCAACTGACTGGTGGTATCCGCGCCTCGATGGGCTATTGCGGAGCCAGCTCGATCCCGAATTGGCACGAGAGCGCCGAGTTCGTCCAGATCACCGCCGCGGGCATGCGTGAGTCGCACGTCCACGATGTGCAGATCACCAAGGAAGCCCCGAACTACCGTATCGACTGACCGAGTCCCAAGCCCCTGGCCGGATATGCCGGCCCCGGGGCACCACGGCCGCGCTGGCTACGTCGATGTTGACGGGGCCACGCGGCCGCGCCGCAAGAAGGAGCGCCTGTTCATGAAGGTATTGCTGCGAGCCGTCCTGTTTTTTGACGCATTGCTCGACCTGCTGCTCGGCATGCTGTTGCTGATGTCGCCGTTCACCACGCTCTATGCCGCCTTGCAGTTGCCTGTGCCGGAGCCGGCGCTGTTTGGCCAGTTGCTGGGCGCTGCTACGATCGGCATGTCCTGGCTGCTGTTCTCGGCCGCAATCAACGGTCATCTGACGGTGCCGGTGGCGCGTACGGTGGGCTGGGTGAATCTGGTCAGCGCGATCCTTATTGCGGTCTGGACGCTGTTTCTGGACATGCCCGTACAGGGTGCGGGCAAGGTATGGCTGCTGACGATGGCCGCCATGCTGCTGTTTTTCGCCATCGTGCAGATCCCGGCTGCGAAGAAGGTACGGCTGCGTGAGCGGGAACTCGCCGAACAGGCAAGGGCGGCGCGCGAAGTGCGGCCCGCCGAGGTTTATTATCCGAACAACGCCACCGATGTCCGCGACGCCCGCGACGTGACTGACGTAAGCGACGTGACCGACGTGTACGACCGTGGCGCCCCGCGTCCGACACGCGCGGCCACGTCCCCCGCATCCCCCGAATACCGGCGCGAGCCGATCATCACACCGCCGCCTGGCTACGGTCCGGGCACCGAAGTGATGCCCGACGAAGATCCGGAAGCAACGCCAACTGCACATCATGCACGACAAAATCCTCATTCTTGATTTCGGTTCGCAAGTCACGCAGCTGATCGCGCGCCGCGTCCGCGAAGCGCATGTCTATTGCGAAATTCATCCCAACGACGTGACCGACGAGTTTGTCCGCGAATTCGCGCCAAAGGGCGTCATTCTGTCGGGTAGCCACGCCAGCACGTACGAAGACCATCAGCTGCGCGCACCGCAAGCCGTCTGGGATCTCGGCGTGCCCGTGCTGGGCATTTGCTACGGCATGCAGACCATGGCCGTGCAACTGGGCGGCAAGGTGGAGTGGAGCGATTCGCGCGAGTTCGGTTACGCCGAGGTGCGCGCCCATGGCCATACGAACCTGTTGAACGGGGTCGAGGACTTTGCCACGCCGGAAGGCCACGGCATGCTGAAGGTCTGGATGAGCCACGGTGACAAGGTGACGGCGTTGCCCGAGGGCTTCAAGCTGATGGCCTCGACGCCGAGCTGCCCGATTGCTGGCATGGCTGACGAGGCTCGCGGCTACTACGGCGTGCAGTTCCACCCGGAAGTCACGCACACCGTGAAGGGCCGCGAGATGATCGAGCGCTTCGTGCTCAAGGTCAGTGGCGCGAAGGCGGACTGGGTCATGCGCGATCACATCACGGAAGCTGTGCAGAAGATTCGCGAGCAGGTGGGTGACGAAGAGGTGATCCTGGGCCTGTCCGGTGGCGTGGATTCGTCGGTGGCCGCTGCGCTGATTCATCGCGCCATCGGCGATCAACTGACCTGCGTGTTCGTCGACCATGGCCTGCTGCGCCTGGACGAAGGCAAGATGGTGATGGACATGTTTGCCGGGCGCCTGCACGCCAAGGTGATTCACGTCGATGCTTCCGAGCAGTTCCTCGGTCATCTGACCGGCGTGACCGATCCCGAGCAGAAGCGCAAGATCATCGGCCGCGAGTTCGTGGAAGTTTTCCAGGCCGAGGCCAAGAAGCTGAGCAATGCCAAGTGGCTGGCGCAGGGCACGATCTACCCGGACGTGGTGGAATCGGGCGGCACCAAGACCAAGAAGGCCACCACGATCAAGAGCCACCACAACGTGGGTGGCCTGCCGGAAACGCTGGGCCTGAAGCTGCTGGAGCCGTTGCGCGACCTGTTCAAGGACGAAGTCCGCGAACTTGGCGTGGCATTGGGCCTGCCGCCCGAGATGGTCTACCGCCATCCGTTCCCGGGGCCGGGCCTGGGCGTGCGGATCCTCGGCGAAGTCAAGCGCGACTACGCCGACCTGTTGCGTCGTGCCGATGCCATCTTCATCGAGGAGCTGCGCAAGACCATCGCCACGGAACAGGACGCCGCCGCGGGCATGTGCGAGCCGAACCAGGTAGGCAAGAGCTGGTATGACCTGACCAGCCAGGCTTTCGCGGTGTTCCTGCCGGTGAAGTCAGTTGGCGTGATGGGGGATGGCCGCACGTACGACTACGTGGTCGCCCTGCGCGCCGTGCAGACCACTGACTTCATGACCGCCCACTGGGCACACCTGCCGTACGCGCTGCTGGGCCGTTGCTCGAATCGCATCATCAACGAGGTGCGTGGCCTGAATCGCGTGGTGTACGACGTATCGGGCAAGCCGCCTGCGACGATCGAGTGGGAGTGATTGGGCGTTTGGCATCGGCTGGCACCTAGTAGCACCAGAACACACCTAAGCCCGCGTCGTTGCGGGCTTTTTTGTGATTTTGTCTGGCACTGTCTGGCAATCTTCGGTATCGCCAAGCACTGTTTTTTCATGGCATGATGAATGGCATTAAATGCTCCGATGCCATGAGGTTCCATCGATACCATGTAGCTACCCTTCTGGTGCTCATGGTATCAACATGACGTAACACAATGATTTCATTGTGTTTTTACGCCAGGATGGGGATGATTCTAGATCATGGTATTTGAGCCAAACCAGGGCGAGAACCATGCTGACCGATACCAAGCTGCGCAACCTCAAGCCGAGGGAAAAGCTCTACAAGGAAAATGACCGCGATGGCCTCTATGTGGCCGTCACGCCCGCCGGGGCGATCTCATTCCGCTACAACTACTCAATCCACGGCCGGCAGGAGACCATCACTTTCGGCCGCTACGGTGTTGGGGGCATCAGCCTGGCGGAAGCCCGCGAGCGGCTGGGCGAGGCCAAGAAGATGATCGCGGCCGGGAAGTCGCCAGCCAAGGAGAAGGCGCGGGACAAGGCCCGTGTCAAGGACGCGGAGACGTTCGGGGCTTGGGCGGAAAAGTGGCTGCGCGGCTACCAGATGGCCGATTCCACCCGCGACATGCGCCGCTCAGTCTACGAGCGCGAGCTGAAGCCGAAATTCGGCAATCAGAAGCTGGTGGAGATTACCCACGAGGACTTGCGCGCGCTGACCGATGCTATCGTGGAGCGAGGCGCACCGGCAACTGCGGTGCATGCCCGCGAAGTGGTGTTGCAGGTCTATCGCTGGGCCATCGAGCGCGGCCAGAAGGTCGAGAACCCGGCAGAACTGGTGCGCCCAACGTCCATTGCCAAATTCGAGCCGCGCGACCGTGCGCTGACGCCCGACGAAATCGGCTTGATGTACCAGTACATGGAGCGCATCGGCACGACGCCATCCATCCGGGCGGCGGCCAAGCTGCTGTTGCTGACGATGGTGCGCAAGAGCGAGCTGACCAATGCGACCTGGAACGAGATCAATTTCAGTGATGCGCTTTGGACGATCCCGAAGGAGCGGATGAAGCGGCGCAATCCGCACCTGGTGTTCCTGTCCCGACAGGCGCTAGACATCTTCATTGCCCTGAAAACGTTCGCGGGTGGATCGGACTACGTGCTGCCATCGCGGTATGACTCGGACTTACCCATGAGCAGCGCCACGCTCAACCAGGTACTGACGCTGACGTATCGACTGGCGCAGAAGGAAGGGAAGTCACTCGCCAAGTTCGGCCCACATGACTTGCGGCGAACGGCCAGCACGTTGCTGCACGAAGCTGGCTACAACACCGATTGGATCGAGAAGTGCCTTGCCCACGAACAGAAGGGCGTCAGGGCCGTCTACAACAAGGCCGAGTATCGCGAGCAGCGCACGGCGATGTTGCAGGACTGGGCGGACATGATCGACGAATGGACGCTGAAACGGCCGAAGGGATCGGTCAGTTGAAGGCAGGGTAGGCAGTCGCCGCCCGCGCATCGAGGCGTCGCCTCGGGCTTCATTGACACTTGAGGGGCGCAGCGTTTTAGCCGCTAAAAAGCGGCAACAGCACCGCCTGCCACTGGCGACGGAGTGAATCCGGGGCGCATGGCCTGAGTGCCCGACGCCTTGCGCGCCTCAATCCATTCCTCGACCTCGGTCAAGTCCCAGGCGACGTTTCGGCTGGTGAGTGCGATCCGGCGCGGGAACTCCCCGCGTTGCTCCATGTTGAAAATCGTGCGCTCAGACAGCGGGATCATCGCCAGCAGTTTCTTGCGATTGATGAGCGTCTTACTTGTCGTTGCCTGCATCCCCTGGCCTCTTTCAGTCACTTGCGAACATGTGCCTGATAGTGCCTGGCAATGCGGATTGTTTCGTCCTATTAGTTGGTCAATTAGGTTGACGCCGAGAGCGCGATTTTGCACGCAAGTGGAACATTGCGGGGATCGACGCCAGCGCCTTCGATACCGCCTGGCGCTCGATGCCTAGCTTTCGCGCAATCTCCGACTGATTGAATCCAGACCACTGGAGCATCAGCATCTGCTTCTTACGGTCCGATAGCTTCGAGTCCACCATTAGGCGCGCTTGATTGCGCAACTCTGCCTTGTCCGCTGGTTGTAAGGTCTGGCCCGCGACGTAGTGGAAGAAGTAGCTGTCAACCAGTTGATCGCCCGATTTCACTTGGGAAGTGGCCGGCTTCGCGCATTGCTGGCTGAGCCTCGCCAGTTCGAGGTCGAATTGCGCCAGGGATCGCCTTGCTTGTCTGTAGACAGGGTTCCATGCGCCGCTCGGCAATTTAGGCCGGTGATCTAGGCAATACAGGCTGCTAAGTCGAAGTTTTTCCTCTGGATCGTCCGCCTTCGGATCATCGTTCCCACCGGCGAATGAGGTCAGTTCGGCGAGTGATCCGCAGAACCGGCAGAACCCCTGGAGGCGTTCGCCATTCAATCGGGTGTCCCGCACCTTTGACTTCGTCGGCCGTTTGCAGGCGCAGTCCCATACAAGCCCGATCAACGATTCGAGTGTCGCAACAAACCGCTGATCTCTTGGGGTCTGCCTGTCTTCCGTTTTGATGAACTGGCGCAGCAACTGCCGCTGCATGCGAACCATCGCATCAAGTCCCACCAGTCGAATGATCCCGCTGAGGCTCACCCCTGTCCCTGCTCCGGGGATATGGCCCAAGTAGCGTTGCGGCAGCGCCGCCGTGTACGCAGCCACGGCGGGGTCAATGAGTTCCTGTATCAGCCGAACGATGGGGTAGCGCCGCGAGGAAGCGGAATACGGCCGCCAGCAATCCTCAAACTGCTCGATGGCCTTCGAGACAGCGGGATCGCAGCCTTCCCAGATGACAATGGTCGAATCGGTCTTCATGTCAACCATTTTGGACAACTAATAAGATGTAGGCAACCCCCAATAGCACCTAACCTTCGTAGCCATTCAGTTAATAACGGAGGTTTACGCAATGACGATAGAAGACACGCTGTTGCAACGCTTCGGCCCGCTGCTGAGCATGGCGCAGCTCGCCAATGTCCTGGATCGATCACCGGACGGACTGCGGATCAGCCTGCGCGCGACGAACGATTGGACGCAGCGAATCAACAAGGCCCGCTTGAAGATCGGCCGGCGGGTCTACTTCCGAACCTCGCAGATCGCCGAGGCGTTGAGCGACGAGTCCCTGTACGGAACGGGGAACTGAGGAATGGCGATTGATGTACTGGCGGCGTTCGAGCACGAACCGCCGGTGCTGGACTTCATATGGCCCGGCTTCCTCGCGGGAACTGTCGGCGCGCTTGTCGCCCCAGGGGCCACGGGTAAGAGCTTCTGGGCGCTGGAAGCGGCCATGAGCATCGCATGCAGCGTTGCGGGTGGCGACCTCGTTGGCCTTGCTCCCGCGCACACCGGGCGCGTGGTCTATCTGGCTGGGGAAGACCCTCCGCCCGCGCTGGTGCGGCGCATTCACGCCATCGGTCAGCACCTCGGGCACGCGGCTCGTCAAACCATCGCGGAGAACCTCGTGCTTGAGCCGATCATGGGCAAGCGCCTGGACATCATGAAAAAGGCCCACTTGCGCCGCGTTATTGAGGACGGTGCAGGGGCGCGACTGATCGTGCTGGACACCCTGAGCCGCATTCACACCCTCGATGAGAACAGCAACGGCAACATGGCCCACCTCGTGGCCGTGCTGGAGCATGTTGCGGCTACCACGGGCGCATCCGTGCTCTACCTGCACCACGTCAGCAAGGGAAGCGCCCGCGAAGGGCAGACCGACCAGCAGCAGGCCGCGCGTGGTGCGTCCGCACTGATCGACAATGCCAGGTGGTGCGGTTACGTCGCCCGCATGACCGAGGACGAAGCAAAGCGCCTCAGCGACCGCACCCACGACCGGCAGCCCATCGGCAATGAGCGCCGCGGCTACTTCGTGCGTTTCGGCGTCAGCAAGCAGAACTACGACGCCACGCCGCTTGATCGCTGGTACATGCGGCAGACTGGCGGCGTTCTGGTGCCGGTGGAGCTGCATGAGGTCAGCAGGAATGAGAAGGGGCGCGATGACCGGAGGCGAGGCGATGGCTTTTGACCTCACCCATGCCAGGCACGATCCAATGCACTGCTTGGTTCCCGGCTTGTTCCGCAGTCTCAAGCGCGGTGAGCGGAAGAAGCTAAAGCTCGATGTGACATATCACTACGCCGAGAATGCACAAGCGCGGTTCGTCGGCTTCGAGCCTCTTGGTGCTGATGACATGCGGCTGCTGCAAGGTCTTGTGGCTCTTGGAGGGCCGAAGGGCATCATCCTGACGCCAGAGCCATCAGCGGACTTGCCGAAGCAGCTCCGTCTACTTCTTGAACCGAAGTTCGATGCGGCAGGGGAGGATGCGCTTGTCGTGCGCGAGAGCATGACCAGTCTGCTAGGCGAGATCGGTTTGACTGATGGCGGCGACAACATCAGGGCGATAAAGGCGTGTTTGCTACGCATGACAAACGTGACAGTGATGGTTACCAAAGGGATTAGGCACAAGTCTTTTCACCTGATGAGCCATGACTTCGATGAGGAAGATGGGCGGCTATTCGTCGCGCTGAACCCTCAGATTACGGAGGCGATTCTTGGAAGGCGGCCGCATACCCGCATCGACATGGCCGAGGTACGGGCATTGCAAACCGACCCGGCCCGCTTGATTCACCAGCGTCTATGCGGCTGGATTGACCCAGGCAAAGCTGGGCGCGTGGAGCTGGATACTCTTTCTGGTTACGTCTGGCCGGACGAGGCGAACGCCGAGGCCATGAAGAAGCGCCGCCAGAAGGCTCGCAAGGCTCTGGCCGAGCTTGCCGCCGTGGGCTGGAAGGTGAGCGAGTATGCGACAGGGAAGTGGGAAATCGGCAGGCCAAAGCCCGTAGTAACGTTCCCCAACCTCCGTAGCAACGCTCCCCTTCACCCGTAGCAACGTTCCCCGGCCAAAACCGAAAAACACAGCAACGGTGCGGGTTTACGGCTAGTTCGTGAATTCCATCCATGATCTTCCAAGATCATCCACTAGGCGCGGCACTTGCCGCCGCCCTTTAGGGCGACGCCAAGCCCTTGCCGATGGGACGGCCATTCGGTCTTTAAGTTTTACGCCAGAAGGGTGGTCAGCTCCGACCGCTCTTTTTAGCGGCTAAAACGCTGCGCCCCTCAAGTGTCAATGACTGGCGTTGTATGTTGTATGTTGTAGCGCGCTACAACATACAACAGTGCCATTCGTTACCCGCCCGCGACATGAGGCTGGCCCATTTTTCGCGCGCCGACCGAGCTGCAGCATCGTCATTTCTGGCGAGGCTGGCCACCATCACCATTTCCCAAGATGGCGGCCCGAACTGTTTGTTGACACTTGAGGGGCCACGCGGGGGCTCGGGGGTACTCCCCCTCTTGGCGTTCAACTTTTCCGTGATGCCGGGCTGCCATCGCAATTTCGATGGGTGTGTCCGTACCATCGGCTCTATGTCAACCAATTTGGCCAATTATTGGAATGTTGTGTAGGCCGCCACTCCGTAACCTTCGGAGTAGTTCAGTTGATAACGGAGGTTTACGGACATGGCGACGACAGAAAGCAGCTATCCCGACGAGCTGGCCGCACGGCTCGCTCTCCAGCAGCAGACCTCGCAAATCAAGCGCAGGGACTACCTGGTCGCTTTCATGGCAGCACGTGCTGACGTGAAGGAAGCGATGGAGGCCGGCTACGCGCTCAAGATCATCTGGGAGCACATGCGCGAAACCGGCCGTATCCCTTTTCGATATGAGACGTTCCTGAAATACGTTCGCCAGCACATCACCAATGCGCCACCTGGCTCCATGAGTCAGAGCAGCACGAAGTGAGGAAAGGCCCGTGTTCAATCGCTGCAAGTGCGCGGCTGAAACACTGTTATCGGTTGTTGGATCGCTGCAAGCGCGCGGAAATGGGACATTTCCGTCGATTCTCGCGCTGCTGGCGCGCTGTTGCGAAGCAACGGTGCGGTTACAGCGCGAAATTCGATGAGTCATACGAGACAAAAACAACGCCGTAAGGCGGGCAGGATAGGTGAAGTAGGCCCACCCGCAAGCGGGTTGTCCTTCTTCACTTCCCCTTATTCGCGCCGGGGGCGCTCAACGGGGCATCCTGCTCTGCGAGGCTGCCGGCTACCGCCGGCTGGAGAACGAATGGACGACGAGAAGAAGGTCACGCGGAAGAACAGCCCGCCCATCAAGGTGTACTGCCTTCCCGAAGAGCGCGAGCTGATCGAGGAGAACGCCAAGAGGGCAGGGATTAGCGTTGCGCGTTACCTGCGCGACGTGGGCCAGGGCTACCAGGTCAAGGGCGTCATGGACTACCACTACGTGCGCGAGCTGGTGCGCGTGAATGGCGACCTTGGCCGCCTGGGCGGCTTGCTCAAACTATGGCTCACCGACGACCCGCGCACGGCCCGCTTCGGCGATGCCACGATCCTTGCCCTGCTGGGTCGGATTGAGGCCACCCAGGACGAAATGAGCCGGCTTATGAAATCAGTAGTGCAGCCGAGGGCTGAACGTTGAGAGTTTTAGCGGCTAAATTTCTGTGTGCTGGACGCGACACAAGGCCCTTCCAGGCCACCGGCCTGAGCGTTATCAACCCTCGGGAGGACGCATAAGGCCAGGGACACCCCATAAGGGCCGAGAACAGAAACACCGAAGTCCGGGCCTCAGTGCCAAGGGCGATACCGATTGGCTAGTGGCGTAGCTCTTCGATGAAACCTTGCTGTGGGCAAGCGCGAGCTTGGTCAAGGCATTGCCTTTCTTTCATCGAATGGAGATTGCAACCATGAAGCACGTCCGTTTTTTAGCGGCTAAAACCGCGCTCGCTGCCGTCCTGGCCGGCAGCATCATCATCACCCCGGCGCAGGCCGGCATTCCCGTCATCGACGGCGGCAACCTGGTGCAGAACGTCATGACGGCCATCGAGTCGGTGGCGCAGACGCTCAAGCAGATTGAGCAGTACCAGACCCAATTGCAGCAGTACGAGAACATGCTGCAAAACACGATGGCCCCGGCGGCCTACATCTGGGATCAGGCGCAGTCCACCATCAACGGGCTGATGAATGCCGTCAACACGCTGGACTACTACAAGAACCAGCTCGGCAGTCTCGACGCCTACCTGGGCAAGTTCCAGGACGTGAGCTACTACCGCAGCTCGCCGTGCTTCTCGGCCGCCGGGTGCTCGGATGCCGAGCGCGCCGCGATGGAGCAAAACCGCCGCCTGTCGAGCGAGAGCCAGAAGAAGGCGAACGACGCGCTTTTCAAGGGTCTGGAGCAACAGCAGCGCAACCTGACCGCCGATGCTCGCCAGCTCGAACGGCTCCAGTCGGCGGCACAGGGCGCGACCGGCCAGATGCAGGCCATCGGCTTCGCCAACCAGCTCGCCGCCAACCAGGCAAACCAGCTCCTGCAAATCCGTGGCTTGCTGATCGCGCAGCAGAACGCCGCGACCGCCAGGATGCAGGCGCAGGCCGACCTTGAGGCGCAGCAGCAGGCCGCCGGCGCGACTTCCAGGGAATCTAGGATCGAGCGCACGGCCAGCCCGAGAAACTGGCTTGAACTGACCCGCTGACGGAGGCCCTGCACCATGAAGAAAACGATGCTGCTTGCCGGCCTCGTGGTAGTGCTGGTGGCCGGCTGCGACAACAAGCCGGCCATCCCGCCCATGCCAGAGGTCAATGACACCAATTGCCAGATCGAGGCGATCAGGAAGATCGAGGACAGGGCCACGCGCGAGAAATTCGCCGGGCTGTGCTCGCGCCGGTCACCGGCCGCCGGCGGCATCGCGCCGACCGAGAAGCCCATGAACTGGCTCGAACTGGCCGACCCGAAAGACCAGAAGGAGGCGAAGCCATGAAAGCACTGCACAAGGCGGCGCTGATCGGCGTCGCCCTCGCGCTCTACTCCACCGCCGCATCGGCCCAGCTCACCAACCAGGGGATGCTTGACCAGGTGGTGACGGAGTTCGCCACGCGAGCAGCCGCTTGGCAGACCGTGGTGATGAATGCCGCGATGTTCCTGTTCTGGACGTTGGGCACGATCTCGCTGGTTTTCACGTTCGGCTTCATGGCGCTGCGCAAGGCCGACATTGGCGAGTTCTTTGCCGAGTTCATCAGGTTCATCCTGTTCTTCGGCTTCTTCCTCTGGCTGCTGCGCAACGGCCCGGCCTTTGCCAACTCGATCATCCAGTCACTGGCCCGGATCGGTGAGCAGGCATCCGGGGTGTCCTCGGTGACACCCTCGGGCATCGTGGATATCGGCTTCATGATCTTGAAGCAGGCGTTCACAAACTCGTCGATCTGGTCGCCCGTGGATAGCTTCATCGGTGTGGCCTTGAGCGTTGGCATCCTGATCCTGCTGGCAGTTGTCGCCGTGAATATGCTGCTGCTGCTCGTCTCGGGCTGGCTGCTGATGTACGCCGGCATTTTCTTCCTCGGCTTCGGTGGTTCGCGTTGGACGTCCGACATGGCGATCAACTACTACAAGACCGTGCTGGGCGTGGCCGTGCAGATCATGACGATGGTGCTACTGGTCGGCATCGGGAACGACCTGCTTTCCAGCTTCTACGCCAGGATGAACACCGGCACGCTGAACTTTGAAGAGCTGGGCGTGATGCTGGTTTTCTGCGTGGCGTTGCTCATGCTGGTCAATCGTGTGCCCCCTCTCATCGCCGGCATCATCACCGGGTCGGGTATCGGTGGCGCGGGTGGCATCGGCAACTTCGGCGCGGGTGCTGCCATCGGTGCGGCTATGGGCGCGGCGAGCATGGCCGTCGGTGCGGCAAGCGTGGCCGGTGCGGCCGTGATGGGTGGTGCAGCCTCGGCCGCCGGCGGTATGTCAGCGGTCAAAGCAGCGTTCGAGAAAGCGGGGTCGAGCGCCGGCGGCGAGTCGGGTGGAATGCCCATGCTCGGCGGTGGCTCCGACTCCGGCAGCGATGCAGGCTCGTTTGCGCAAGCTGCCGGTTTTGGTGGCGGGTCAAGCTCAGGTGCGGGCACCACTACACCACTTGCACAGGCCGCCGGTTTCGGCAGCAGCTCGGGCAGCGGTGCCAGTGGCTCGGGTGGCGGCAATGGGCAGCAGTCCGATAAATCGGGTGGAGGTTCCAGCTCGAAGGATGGCGACGAAGCCGGCAGCAAGAAAACCCAGCAAGGCGGCCAGCAGGCCGCACCAGGCAGCCCCGGCATGCTGGCATCGGCGCTTGGCGCAGCGGGCCGCGTGACGGCCGACGCCGGCGCGAACCTGATGCAAGGCGTCGGCGAGGTTGCGAAAGCCAAGGCCGCCAGCATCCGCGATGCCGCTGTCGAACGCATCGCGGACACCACCGGCGGGAAGATCGCGGCGGCTATCAGAGCGAGTGCAGAGAAAGACCAGGCCGCCGCCGAATCGGTGCCGACATTCAGCGGCAACAACCTGGCAGGAGCTGATTCGGCCGCTGCCGACCCGCATGATGAAGTGGCCGCGTTCGCCAACCGCGAGCACGGTAAATCGGAGGCGTGACTATGAAGCGTAGTGGCTTTTTCGACTGCCTGGCGTTCGACCAGGTGCAGCGTCAGGCGGTGGAGTTTGAGCGGCCTGGCGATCAATCAACCGAGCTTGATGCAGCGGCGGAAGTCTCGGCCTTTGTTGATCGCTCTGCTCCTTCTGCCATCGAGGCCACCAGGCCGGCGGCTAGGTCATCGAGCAACAGCTACAGCGGCAGCAACAGGAACACGCCGCTGGCAGAAGCTGCCGGCTTCTACAGCAGCGGCCAGCGGTAAAGCGCGCCGGCCGGCGTGGGGCCGGCCGACACTTCCACAACCCACCTACCACAGAGGTGAATCATGGCAACCTTGAATCCTACCAATGCAATCGCAACCCAGGCAGTTCATCATGCGGCTGCGCAGCTCGCGGCCCTGGACTGGATCGACCAGGACGCGGCGCGGCAGCTCTCACCGATGGCCGAGGCTGTCGCCAATATGTTCATGGTGCTGTACTACCAGGCCGAGACGGGCCGGGCCACGCGGGACGACTTCCGCCAGGCCCTGGATGCGGTGCGGCAGTCACTCTCCGCGTAGCCTCGCGCACCAAGAGCAGCAAGGGCGGCCGGTGGCCGCCCTTGTCGTTTTCGGGCCTGCATCGCCGGAAGCGACGATGCGCGCCGGCGTGCTCGAGCATCGCCAGATCGAGCGATGACGGCCGCCCTGCACCTTTCCCTTGGCGTGGATCTCGCATCGTCAATTCCGGCGATGAGATCTACCTGCAGCACCGCCAGAAATAGCGATGCTGGCCAGCTTCGCTATTTGGGGTCTCCTCGTTTTCAGTGCAATAAGTGACGGTACGCAAAGCTAGCACTGGCGCGGGGGTGGTCTGGGTAGACCGTTGATTTCATTGACTTTCCTGTTCGCTTTGTAAACGGGTATGGTGGCCTCCCACTTTT